>NZ_WHPN01000393.1 GCF_009735685.1 Streptomyces lycii
GTCCCGGGCGTCGAGCAGCATCCGCAGGTACTCCGCCTCCTCGCAGCGCGGCTTGCTGCCCGGCCGGTACAGGTCGATGCAGTCGTCGATGTCCTCCAGGACGTCCTCGTCCGGCAGCTCGGCGGCCAGCTCGCTGAAGACCCGGGCGGCCGGTGACTCGTCCGCGGGGGCGTCCGGACGGGTGACGGGGCGCGCGGGGCGCCCGGTGCGCCGGCGGGGCAGATGGAAGAAGCGGGAACGGTCGGCGGCGGAGAAAGCCATGCGTGCCCCCCACGGGCTGCTCGACGGCCGGGGAGCGCTGGGCGCCCCTCCCCCTGAGGACGTCCCCGGTCGCCCGGATGCTAGCGGCGGCACCGAGAAAGGCGTAGACCTCTCACCGGCCATCTTCGGCGTACCGGGAGGCCCCCCGGCATGAGCTGCGCGTTCGTCCGAGCGCACAATGAATTCGTGCCCATGACCGAGCCGCAGCAGCGACGCCGCTCCGACGTCGTCACCCCGTACGTGGACCTCAGCCGAGCGGAGTGGAGCGCGCTGCGCGAACGGACCCCGCTGCCGTTGACCGCCGACGAGGTCGAACGGTTGCGCGGGCTCGGTGACGTCATAGACCTCGACGAGGTCCGCGACGTCTATCTCCCGCTGTCCCGGCTGCTCAATCTGTACGTCGCGGGGGCCGCCGATCTGCGGGGCGCCCTCAACACCTTCCTCGGCGCCACCGCCGGCGGGCACGGCGCCCAGCCCGGCACCCCGTTCGTCATCGGCGTCGCGGGCAGCGTCGCCGTCGGCAAGTCCACGACGGCCCGGCTGCTGCGGGAACTGCTCGCCCGGTGGCCCGAGCACCCGCGCGTCGAGCTGGTCACCACGGACGGCTTCCTGCTGCCCAACGCCGAGCTGCACCGGCGTGGCCTGATGTCGCGCAAGGGCTTCCCCGAGTCGTACGACCGGCGGGCCCTGACCCGGTTCGTCGCGGAGGTGAAGGCGGGCCGCGAGGAGGTCACGGCGCCGGTCTACTCGCATCTGATCTACGACATCGTGCCGGGCGAGCGGCTGGTGGTGCGCCGCCCGGACATCCTCATCGTCGAGGGCCTCAACGTGCTCCAGCCCGCGCTGCCCGGCAAGGACGGCCGGACCCGGGTCGGCCTCGCCGACTACTTCGACTTCAGCCTCTACGTCGACGCGCGGACGGAGGACATCGAGCAGTGGTATCTGGCGCGGTTCCGCAAGCTGCGCGAGACCGCCTTCCAGAACCCGTTCTCGTACTTCCGGAAGTACACGCAGGTCTCCGAGGAGGAGGCGCTGGACTACGCCCGGATGATCTGGCGCACCGTCAACCGCCCCAATCTGGAGCAGAACATCGTGCCCACCCGGGGCCGGGCCGCCCTCGTGCTGCGCAAGGGCGACGACCACAAGGTGCGGCGGCTCAGCCTGCGCAAACTGTAGCCGGGCGGCGGCGGCCGGCTCGGCCGGAGCGCCACCGCGCCGGACGCTACCCTGCGGCTCATGCTGCATCTGCGGATCATCGCGCCGGCCGGCTGGACCGACGCGGTGGTCGACTGCCTGGAGAACACCGTCGGCACGGCGCATCTCGTCGTACTGGAGGGTGCCGCCCGGGTGCCGCCCGGCGATGTCGTGATGTGCGACGTCGCGCGGGAGGCGGCCGACGAACTGCTGCGCGAACTCCGCACGCTGGGTCTCGAGGACGACGGCGCCATCGCGGTGGAGGACATCGACCTGTCACTGTCCCGGCACGCCGACCGGGCCGAGAAGGACGCGCCCGGTGAGGGCGCGGACGCGGTGCTGTGGGAGTCGCTGACGGAGGCGACGCACGAGGAGTCCACCCTCACCGCCACCTATCTGGCGTTTCTGTCCGTGGCCACGATGATCGCGGCGTGCGGTGTGGTGCTCGACAACGCCGTACTGATCGTGGGCGCGATGGCCGTCGGCCCGGAGTTCGGCCCGCTGGCCGGGGTCTGCACGGCGCTGGTGCGGCGCAGTCCGAAGCTGGCCGGGCGCTCGTTGGTCGCGCTGCTCGCCGGATTCGCCGCGGCGATGGTCCTGACGACCGGTTTCAGCCTCATGATGGGCGGCTTCGGGCTGTTCTCCGACGAGTTGCTGGGCCAGGACCGGCCCAACACGGACTTCATCTGGCATCCGGACCCGTTCTCGTTCGTCGTGGCCCTGCTGGCCGGGATCGCGGGCATGCTGTCGTTGACGTCGGCGAAGTCCGGGGCGCTGGTCGGGGTCGCGATCTCGGTGACCACGGTGCCGGCCGCCGCCAACGCCGCCGTCGCCCTCGCCTACGGCGATCTGCGGCAGATGTGGGGTTCCAGCCAGCAGCTGTTGCTCAATCTCTGCGGGATCATCGTGGCGGGTACGGCGACCCTGCTCGCGCAGAAGTTCTTCTGGGGGAAGCAGAACGCCCGGATGGCCCGCTCGGAGACCGGGATGCGCTGAGGCGGCGAGCGGGCCGATACGGGCCGGCCGGTGGACGGAGCAGCGGCAAACGGGCCGGCGCGGGCGGAGCGGCTCGGACACGCAGGCCGGCACAGGGCAAGCGGCCGGACCCGGCGCGGAACAGCAACGAGACCGGCGCGGACGGCACAGAGGAACAGACGGCACAGAGGGGACAGACGGCACAGACGGCCGGACGGCCGGACGGCCGGACGGCGCACGCGAAAGGGCCCCGGGGCAGCGGCCCCCGGGACGGGGGACGCGCACCGGGGCGTCCGGCCGCGGGCGGGCGCCCGGCGGCGCCCGCCCGGTGGTGCTAGCTGTACTGCCCAGGGACATTGGTCAACCTGGTGACGGGCGGTTTGCCGCCGGTTGCAGTGTGGGGGCGGTGGTGATTGTAGTGATGGAGCCAGGCCGGCAGGGCTTTGCGGCGGGCTGATTCGCTTGAGTAGAAGCGTCCGAGGGCCCAGCCGTCGGCCAGGGTGCGGTGGAAGCGCTCGACCTTGCCGTTCGTCTGTGGCCGGTAGGGCCGGGTCTTCTTCGGTGTGATGCCGAGTTCGGTGCAGGCCCGGTTCCAGTGCCGGGAGCGGTAGGCCGAGCCGTTGTCGGTCAGGACCCGCTCGATGGTCACGCCGCGGGCGGCGAACCAGGCCACCGCGCGGTGCAGGACATCGACTGCGGTGTCGGCTGTCTCGTCGTTGCGGATCTCGGCGTAGGCGACGCGGGAGTGGTCGTCGACGACGGTGTGGACGAATGCGGTTCCCAGCAGCGGGCCGCGGTACTTGTTGCGGGGCTTGTCTGGTGTTGCGGCACGGTTCCTGCGGCCCTGGACGCGTCCGACGTAGCGCCAGCCGCCGCCGTCGGGGACGTTGCCGAGCTTCTTGACGTCGATGTGGAGCATGGCGCCGGGATGCCCGTGTTCGTAGCGGCGCACCGGCTCGCCGGTGGCACGGTCGATGTGGGACAGCCGGTTGATCCGGCAGCGGGTCAGGACCGCGTGGACGGTCGAGGCGGGCATGCCCAGCCGTCCGGCAATCTGGACCGGTCCCAGTCGCTGCTTCCAGCGCAGGTGCACGATCTTGCGGACCTGCGGCTGAGTAGTTCGGGCCGGGCTGCGGTGAGGTCGTGAGGACCGGTCGGCCATCGCGGCCGGCCCGGATTCGGCGTAACGGTCGGCCCATCGCTTGGCGGTGGGCCAGGACACGTCGTAGCGCTCGGCCGCACGGGCGACCGGCCATCCCTCATCCACAATCAGACGCGCCAGGCGAAGACGGGCACGGGGCGTCAGAGCAGCGTTAGCGTGAGACACGAAGGCCTCCTGGTTGGCGGAGCGGTTCCTCGACAGCTCCACTCCACAACCGGGGGCCTTCGTCATCTCACAGATTCAGACCGTGTCGTCGCACAAACTCGACCAACCTGGC
>NZ_WHPN01000394.1 GCF_009735685.1 Streptomyces lycii
CTGAAGGCGGTGCGGCGGAACATCCAGATGGTGTTCCAGGACCCGTACACCTCGCTCAACCCGCGGATGACGGTCGGCGACATCATCGGCGAGCCGTACGAGATCCACCCGGAGGTCGCTCCCAAGGGCGACCGGCGCCGCAAGGTGCAGGACCTGCTGGACGTCGTCGGGCTGAACCCGGAGTACATCAACCGCTATCCGCACCAGTTCTCCGGCGGCCAGCGCCAGCGCATCGGCATCGCGCGCGGCCTCGCGCTCAACCCGGAGATCATCATCTGCGACGAGCCGGTGTCGGCCCTGGACGTGTCGGTCCAGGCGCAGGTCATCAACCTGATGGACAAGCTGCAGGACGAGTTCAACCTGTCCTACATCTTCATCGCGCACGACCTGTCCATCGTCCGGCACATCTCCGACCGGGTCGGCGTCATGTACCTCGGCAAGATGGCCGAGATCGGCACCGACGAGCAGATCTACGACCACCCCACGCACCCCTACACCCAGGCGCTGCTGTCGGCGGTCCCGGTCCCGGACCCCGAGATGCGCGAGGGCCGCGAGCGGATCATCCTCACCGGCGACGTCCCGTCCCCGGCGAACCCGCCGTCCGGCTGCCGCTTCCGCACCCGCTGCTGGAAGGCGGAGCAGAAGTGCGCGGACGAGGTGCCGCTGCTGGCTGTCCCGGAGCGGTTCCGGGGCGAGGACACCCCGGCGGCGCACGAGTCGGCGTGTCACTTCGCGGAGGAGAAGGACGTGGTCCACGCCTAGCCTCCCGAGGCTCGCTCGGCTGTTCGCGCGGCACGGGTGCGGCACGGTTCCCTTCGCGGGGGAACCGCGCCGCACCCGTGCCGTACTGCTGCCGTGGCACGGTGCGGCCCCTGCGCGGGCGGCCGTCGGGCGCCGGTACGGGACGCCCCGGTGCAACGGACACGCCGCCGCGCGGTGAACCCGTCCGGCGGAGCGGCCGTTGACTTCTCCGCAAGCCGCAAGGGGAGCCGGCGGCCGGCAGGCGGTGCCGGGTCACCCCACGGCACGGCCCGGCATGGACGGGCAGGTCCGTCCGGTCCGGCTCCGTCAGTGAGGAGAGATGTATGAAGTCGTGGCGTTCCCGTATCACCGCCGGCCTCGTGGGCGGCACCGCACTGGTGGTCCTCTCGCCGGCCTCGGGCCAGGTTTTCGCCGCCGACTGGCACCTCGCGGGCGGGTTCTCGACCCACCACATGTGCGTCGTGGAGGGCCGGGCCTACATCGCTGAGGGAAACCACGACTACACCGAGTTCCAGTGCCGGCAGAACGGCGAATCGTGGCAGGTGTGGGTCCGCTGGCCGGCCCCGGCCCGGCCGGTTCACCGCTCGACCGCCCCGCGCGGAACGGGCGGTGACCGGCCCCCGCGGTCTTCTCGCCTCAGGTGCCCGCGCGGCCGTGCAGCACCAGGGCCCAGGCCGAGCAGCCGAAGGAGGCGATACAGGCCACGGCCCGTACGAGGTTCCAGAACACCCAGCTCGACTCGAACCGCTCCCGTACGGCCGCCAGCCCGGCACCGTCGCCGCCGGCCGGCAGCTCGGCGGCGTCGAGCTGCTCGTTGAGCGGGACGTTGACGGCGACGGTGACCAGGAAGACCAGCAGATACAGCGCCAGCGAGGCGATCACGAAGGGCAGCGCGACGCGGCGGTCACCGCTCCAGTGCAGGGCGGTGGCGGCGCCCAGCGCGACGATCGCCCCCATGAAGCAGCTCATGAACCACGGATTGAGGATCGCCCGGTTGATCTGCTGCATGGCCGCCACGAAGGTGCGGTGGTCCCCGCGGTGCAGACCCGGCATGATCGCGTACGAGAAGGCGGCGAACAACCCGGCCATCAGTCCGGTGGTGAGGGTGCCGAGGAGCAGGGCGACGGTCGCGAGCTGTCTCAAGGGAGTTCTCCTTCGCTGCCTGTGGGCAGGACGGTGCGGCAGTGCGGACGGTGGGCACTGCGACACGGAACACGGCCGGCATGGCCGGAACCCGTTGATCATATGAACCCCGACCCCGGCCGCGGGTGACTTTTCCGCCTCCCGCTCCGGGCCGCCGCCCCCCGGCATTCCGGCTGCCCCGGCTCCTGCTGCCCTGTCCCGCCTTCCTGCTGCTCCTGGTCCGGGATCCGGGCTCCGGCTGCACCTTCAGCCGGAACCACACGGCCTTGCCGACGCTCCCGGCACCGAGGTCCACGGTGCCGTACACGCCCCAGTCGTCCGCGCACGCCGCCATCAACTCCAGCCCGCGCCCGCTCTCGTCGGTCTCTCCGGCGGTGCGGCGCCGGGGCAGCGCGGGGTTGCTGTCGCAAATCGGTCGGCGCATCCCACCTGGATCTCGCCGAGTTGGAGGCGAGTGCCGCCGTACTGTGCAACTACGAGCCGTTGTACGTTCCGGGCTTGCTCCAGACCCGCGTTTACGCCTCGGCCATTCACCGCAGCAGTTACGCCCGGCCGGCCGGCAGGCTCGCCACGGACCGGGCGCTCGGCTTTCGGCTCAGGCGGCAGGAAGTGCTCACGGTCGCGCACGCGCCTCGGTTCCACGCGACCGTCCACGAAAGCGCACTGCGTGTCCGGTACGGGGGCCGGGAGGTCGTGCGTGACCAATTGCTGAGGCTGATGGAGGTCTCGCGTCTCCCGAACGTGACGGTGCAGGTCTTTCCGCAGGAAGCCGACGCCCCGGCATTCACCCACCCGTTCATGGTCGTCGAATGGGATGTGAAGGAGCTGAGCACCGTGCTGGTCGACCAGTTGGAAGGCTCCACATATCTGGGTGAGGCCAGGCGGGTGGGCGAGTACCGTGCCATTTTCGAAAGGCTGAGCGAGCTGGCCTTGCCGCCGGTGGATGCGGCGGCCGCCCCGGAGGGGCGCAGGGCGAAGGACTCGCTGGGCTTGCTTCAGCGGCTCCTGTACCCCCTGCTCCAGAAAGGCGTACATGTCTCAGCGCAAGTGGCAGAAATCCAGCTTCAGCGAGGGCGGCGCGGACACGTGCGCCGAGGTGGGGGATGAGGACGGCATATCCCGCATCCGGGAGAGCGACGAGCCGGGCCGGGTCTCGCCACCAGCCGGGCGGCGCTCGGCGCCCTGCTGGCCGGGGTGAAGGCGGACGACTTCGGCGGACCCGGGGAGTGACGGCACGGGACAACGCGGAACGGGCCATGGCGAGCCGCAAGTCCTCGCGGCCGCTGCGCACGCTTCGATGCCCGGCCGTCCGCGTCACGGGCCCCGCCCAAGCGGTGCTCACCCTGCATCACGCCACCTCGGCCGCAGGCCGAGGAAGCCTTGCCGGTGAGTGCGCGGCCGACGCCGAGTACCCGCTGGCCGCGCGGTTTTGACGGCATGAAGGCGCCGTGTGGATCTCGTGTTGGTCCGGTGGAATGATCTTGTATCTTGTACCGCACACATTTCCGAGGACTGGAGCTTCTGTCATGAACACTCGCAGATTCGCCGGCAGGTCGTGCGTCGCCGTCGCCCTGGCCTCCGCGGCCACGCTGCTGATGCCCGCCACACCGGCCGCCGCCGCGGACTGGGACCGGAGCTGCTACAGCATTTCGGCCCCCTACAAGGGCATCAGTGAGATCATCGGCAGGGCCGGCAAGACCAGCAGCAACTGCACGGACGCCACGATCTCCCTGCAGCGCCACCGCTGGTACGGCTGGGAGGAGATGGACTGGGTCCCGCTCGAGAGCGGCTCCGCCATGGCGTACTGGAACTGCACGGGTTCCGGCACCTACACCTACAAGACGGTCGTGGGCGTCGACTCCAACCTCGCCGTCTACGAGAGCGCCGAACGCCGCTTGACCTGCTGAGGACCGACGGCCGGGTCCGGAGGGCCGGGGAGACGGCCGGCGGCCGCGAGCAGCCGCTTGCGGCAGCCCCTGCGGCGGACGGCGACGACGAGGACGATGGCAGCGCAGACGCCGATTCCGAGGACGGGCAGAGCGATGGCCAGTATCAGCCAACCCGCGAAGGCGACAATGCCCCCGGAGTCCCCGACGGCGTACTCGGAGAGTGCTCGGGACGAGCAGGTGACCTCGTAGTCGCCTGCTCGCGGCACGTCGATGGTGTGGAGCGGCATCCAGGTCTCGTCCCGGGTCAGGAACACGTCGGGTCCCGGATCGGTGAGACCGGGGCCGCCCGGCCCGGTGATGTCGCACTCCGGGCCCGGCGACCGGCCCGGGTACTTGACCCAGATCGTCTTCTCGCTCCCCGGACCGAGCCGCAGGGTGACGGTGTCGCCGTTGGCGAACCGGCGGTCGGTGTCCACGGCGTCGGTCAGGCCGGTGAACCGGTACACACCGATGACCACGCCCAGCACGGTCAGTACGACGGCGATCGCGGCCGCTGTGACGTACCAGTGACGGCCGGGACGGAGTTCGTTCGCCGGTATCCGCGGCGGGGCGACGGGCTGCATCACCGCATCCTAGGCCGCCCGTGCCGCCCGCCCGGCGGGCCCCCGGGTGGCCGGGCGGAGGACGGCGTACGCAGGCGGGGGCGGGCGCCGTCCGTTGTTCTCGCTGATCACTCCGGGCCGGTCCCGTCCGCGCCGGAGCCGGCCCCGCCCGCCGATGCCCCGCGCGTGCCGGGGGGACGTCTTCGCCGGTTCTCCGGTTCCCGGTTCCCCCGTTCCCCGCCCGGCACCGGTCCTGGCCGGCGGATCACGTGCGAATGCGGAGACGGGCCCGGGCCGGTGACCGCGAACGGCGCTCTTGACGCGCTGTGCGGCCCGGACGTTCCATGGGGCGGACCGAGAGAGGCAGGGCGTCGTGCCGGGTGGGGAAGCGCGTTCGCAGGGCGAGCCGGTGCGGCGGGGAGTGGCCGTCGAGGCGCACGGGCTCGACGTCATCGGGGAGGCCGAACGCAAGGGCCGCCCCGCGCAGCTGTTCTGGCCGTGGTTCGGGTCGAACGTGTCCGTGCTCGGCCTCGGTTACGGGGCCTTCGCGCTCGGGTTCGGCATCTCCTTCTGGCAGGCCCTGGTCGCGGGGGTCGCGGGCATCGTCTTCTCGTTCCTGCTGTGCGGCTTCGTCGCGGTGGCCGGCAAGCGGGGCTCGGCGCCGACCATGGTGCTGAGCCGGGCGGCGTTCGGCGTGCGCGGCAACCGGCTGCCGTCGGCCGTGTCCTGGATGCTGACCGTCGGCTGGGAGACCGTGCTGGTCACCCTGGCGACGCTGGCGACGGCCACCGTGTTCGACCGGCTCGGGTGGGGCGGCGGCACGTCCACCAAGGTGGCCGCCCTGGTGGCCGTCTCGGTCCTGACCGTCGCCGCGGGCGTCTTCGGCTTCGACCTGATCATGCGGCTCCAGACGGTCATCACGGTGGTGACCGGCGCGCTGACGGTCGTGTACGCGATGCTGGTGGCGGACGAGATCCGCTGGGACACCGTCAGCGCCCTGCCGGCCGGTTCGGGCCAGGAGGTGATGGGCGCGCTGGTCTTCCTGATGACCGGGTTCGGCCTGGGCTGGGTCAACGCCGCCGCCGACTACTCCCGCTATCTGCCGCGCCGCACCCCCGGCTCGGCCGTGGTCGGCTGGACGGCCTTCGGGGGAGCGGCGGCGCCCGTGGTGCTGTTCGTCCTCGGTCTGCTGCTGGCCGGTTCCTCGGCCGGGCTGAGCGAGGCCGTGGCGGCGGACCCGGTCGGCGCGCTGACCACGCTGCTGCCCACCTGGTTCCTGGTGCCGTTCGCGCTGGTCGCGGTGGCCGGCCTGGTCGGCGGGGCGGTGCTGGACATCTACTCCTCGGGGCTGGCGCTGCTGGCCGTCGGGGTGCGCGTCCCCCGCTACGCCGCCGCCGCGATCGACGGCCTGCTGATGGTCGCGGGCACGGTCTGGATCGTCTTCTTCGCCGACGACTTCCTCGGCACGTTCCAGGGCTTCCTCACCACCCTGGGCGTCCCCGTCGCCGCCTGGTGCGGGATCATGCTGGCCGACATCGCGCTGCGCCGCCGCCCGTACGACGACACCGACCTCTTCCGCCGCTCCGGCCGCTACGGCGACGTGCGCCGGCTGCCGGTCGCGATCCTGGCCGCCGCCACCGCCCTCGGTTGGGGGCTGGTCACCAACGCCGCCGCGAACTGGCTGAGCTGGCAGGGCTATCTGCTGGGCCCGCTGGGCCTCGGCGGCACGGCGGGCGCCTGGGCGTACGCCAACCTCGGCGTGCTCGCCGCGCTGGTCTGCGGATTCGCCGGGGCCCTGGTGTCCGGGCGCTCCCGGGTGCGGGACGAGGAGGCTCCAGCGAAGCCGGTCGCGCAGACTGCGGCTGTCGAGACCCGTTCGGACGACATGCCCACCGATGGGTGCTCCCGGGCCCGCACGCGTCGATATGATTCCAAGTATGAGCCTTGAGCGCGTCACCATCACCATCCCCAGTGAAACCCTGAGTGCCGCGAAGGAAGCTGCGGAGCGCGAGGGGTTGAGCGTTTCGGCTTGGCTTTCCCGGGCGGCCGAGCATGCCGCCAAGATCGAGGCGGGACTCGCCGCGGCGGAAGAGGTGCTGGCGGAGACCGGGCCGCCCACTCCGGAGGAGCAGCAATGGGTGGACTCCTTCATGAAGCAGGTCAGTGAGCCGGTGCCCGGGGAGCAAGTCCGGCCCGGCCACCGTGCGGCCTGACGCGGGATGACCACGAGGGGGAGCGGAGTCGTATGAGTGCCTTGCGCCCGGTCGTGTACGACGCCGGAATGCTGATCGCCGCGGACCGTTCGGACGTCCGGGCCTGGCGGGCGCATCGCGCCTACCTGACAGCCGGCGGGGTGCCCCAGGTGCCCGCTGCCGTGGTTGCGCAGGTGTGGCGGGACGGTGCGCGGCAGGCTCGGCTGGTCCAGCTCCTGAAGGGGTGCGAGGTGTCCGGCATGGGTGAGGGCATGGCCAGGGAGATCGGCGAGTTGCTGGGCGGGGCGAAGACGACCGACACGGTCGACGGAGCTGTCGCTGTGCTCGGCGTCCGGCTGGGGGCGGTGGTCGCCACCTCGGATCCGGTGGACATCGGGCACTTGCTCGACCGGATGGGGAGCCGGGGCAAGCGGGCATCGCTCCAGCATGTTTGAGCGCGGCTGTCAGGCCGAGCCGGGCGTCTGCCGTCAGCGCCCAGTGCTGCTGAGCACGTTCACCTGCGGCTGCCGACCAGGTTGGCCGCGATGTCCGCTCGCCACCGCTGGGCCTCGCGTACGCCGGCCTCGGTGAGGTCCGGGCAGGGCAGAGGTGCGTGCGGGCGTACGCCAGGGCCCGTGCGGTGCGCTCGGCGCGTTCGGCCCTCGTAGGGAGCTGGGCGGCCGGCTGTTCCAGCAGGACGCGCACGCTGGTGCCGCGTTCGTGGCGAGGCTGCGCAGGCGGGCGTAGGTCTTCGCCGGGATGGTGATGGTGGGGTCCCACATGGGGTGAGCGTGTCGCGGTGAATCGGGGTTCCGTGGGGCGGGAGGCGTGCGTTCAGCCGTACGGGTGGCCCCAGACGGGGGTTCTTGAGCCGGAGTGCGCGTGGGGCCGGGGTTATTTACGGACTGTCGGACATTCTCGGATCCGGTGGGGTCCCGCGCGGGGCCCGGACAGACCCGAGGAGGCGCCCCATGCGCGGAGTCACGCAAGCCAGGCCGCAGGCCGCCGGGCGCGCCCGGCGGTTCGCCTGCGCGGCCGCGGTCGCACTCGCCGCCACCGGCTGCGGCGGCGGCGGGAACGGCGGCGGAGGGGGCGACGGGACCGGGATCCTCAGCTCGTCCTGGGGCGACCCGCAGAACCCGCTGGAGCCCGCGAACACCAACGAGGTGCAGGGCGGCAAGGTCCTCGACATGATCTTCCGGGGCCTCAAGCGCTACGACCCGGAGACCGGCGAGGCCAAGAACATGCTCGCCGAGAAGATCGAGAGCGACGACTCGCAGAATTTCACGGTCACCGTCAAGAAGGGCTGGAAGTTCAGCAACGGTGAGCCCGTCACCGCGAAGTCCTTCGTGGACGCCTGGAACTACGGGGCGCATCTCGACAACGCGCAGAAGAACGCCTACTTCTTCGAGTACATCGAGGGCTACGACGAGGTCCACCCGGAGGAGGGTGATCCGTCCGCGAAGACGCTCTCGGGGCTGAAGGTCACCGGGGGCCAGACCTTCACCGTCAAGCTGAACCAGAAATTCTCCACCTGGCCCGAAACCCTCGGCTACAACGCGTTCGCCCCGCTGCCCAAGGCCTTCTTCGACGACCACGACGCCTGGGTGAAGAAGCCCGTCGGAAACGGCCCGTACCAGGTCGAGTCCTATCAGAAGGGCTCGGTGATGAAGCTCCGGAAGTGGGAGGACTACAAGGGCCCGGACAAGGCGCGGAACGGCGGAGTGGACCTGAAGGTCTACACCGACAACAACGCCGCGTACACCGATCTGCTCTCCGGCAATCTCGACCTCGCCGACGACATTCCGGCCGCTCAGCTCAAGAACGTCGAGAGCGACCTCGGCGACCGCTACATCAACGAACCCGCGGGCATCATCCAGACCCTCGCCTTCCCCTTCTACGACAAGGGCTGGGGCGAGGGTAAGGAGAAGCTGCGGCAGGGCATTTCCCGGGCCATCGACCGGGAGAAGATCACCGAACAGATCTACCACGGCACCCGCACCCCCGCCTCCGACTGGACCTCGCCCGTGCTCGGCGAGAAGGGCGGCTACCAGGCGGGCATCTGCGGGGAGTTCTGCGACTACGACCCGAAGGCCGCCAAGAAGCTCATCGACGAGGCCGGCGGGCTGCCCGGCGGCAGAATGACGCTCACCTCGAACGTCGACACCGGCTCGCACCGGGTCTGGCTCGACGCCGCCTGCAACAGCATCAACAACGCCCTCGGCAAGGACAAGGCCTGCACCGTCAACCCCGTCGGCACCTTCGCGGACTACCGCAACCAGATCGGCGACGAGCGGATGACGGGCCCCTTCCGGGCCGGCTGGCAAATGGACTACCCGCTCATCCAGAACTTCCTCCAGCCGCTCTACTACACCAACGCCTCCTCCAACGACGGCAAATGGAGCAACAAGGAATTCGACAAGCTCGTGGACGAGGCCAACGCCGAGCGCGACACCGAGAAGGCCGTGCGGAAATTCCAGGACGCCGAGAAGGTGCTCGCCGAGCAGATGCCCGCCATTCCGCTCTGGTACCAGAACGGCAGCGCGGGATTCTCCGAGCGGCTGACGGACGTGAAGCTCAACCCGTTCAGCGTCCCCGTCTACGACCAGATCAAGGTCGGCTGACCCGAGGGCGGCACAGCGGGCCGACGCGGCAGACCCGGCCGGAGGCCGCGTGGGCCCTTCCGAACCGAACCCCGGAGACCCCATGGGACGCTATGTGATCCGGCGGCTGCTCCAGATGATCCCCGTGTTCATCGGCAGCACCTTCCTGATCTTCATCATGGTGTACGCGCTCGGTGACCCCGTCGCGGCACTCTTCGGCGACCGGGCCCCCGACCCCGCCACCGCCGCCCGCATCCGCGCCGAGCTGTATCTCGACCAGCCGCTGTGGAAGCAGTACCTGCACTACATGGGGCAGATCTTCCGCGGTGACTTCGGAACCGCCTTCAACGGGCAGCCGGTGCTGGACCTGATGGTGACGGCGTTCCCGATCACCATCCGGCTCACCCTGATCGCCGTCGTCATCGAAATGATCATCGGCATCGTCCTCGGCGTGGTCAGCGGGCTGCGGCGCGGCCGGTCCGTGGACACCACGCTGCTCTTCCTCACCCTGATCGTCATCTCTGTCCCCACCTTCGTCACCGGCTATCTGCTGCAGTTCCTCTTCGGCGTGAAGTGGGGCATCGTCCGCCCGTCCGTGTCGACCGACGCCACCTTCGGCGAACTCCTGCTGCCCGGCGTGGTGCTGGCCCTGGTGTCGCTGGCGTACGTCACCCGGCTGACCCGCACGTCGATCGTCGAGAACGTACGCGGCGACTACGTCCGCACGGCCCGTGCGAAGGGACTGCCGCGGCGGCGCGTCATCGTCCGGCACCTGCTGCGGAACTCCCTCATCCCCGTCGTCACCTTCATCGGCACCGACATCGGCGCGCTGATGGGCGGCGCCATCGTCACCGAGCGGATCTTCAACATCCACGGCGTCGGCTTCCAGCTCTACCAGGGCATTCTCCGCAACAACGCCCCGACCGTCGTCGGCTTCGTCACCGTGCTGGTGATCGTCTTCCTGCTGGCCAACCTGATCGTCGACCTGCTGTACGCCGTGCTCGACCCGAGGATCCGCTATGCCTGAGCCGCCGCCCCCGGCGCAGCCGTCGCCGCCGCAGAACCCGCACGAGGCCGTGGCCCCGACCGGCAGCGGCGGCGCCGCCGACCTCGCGATGACCGAGGCCGAGACCCTGGAGGGCGGCGGCCGGACCGCGGCCGGGAACGTCCACAACAAGCCCCGCTCCCTGTGGTCGGACGCCTGGCGGGAACTGCGCCGCAATCCGGTCTTCATCATCTCCGCAGCGCTGATCCTCTTCCTGGTCGTCATCTCGCTCTGGCCGCAGCTGATCGTCTCCACCAACCCGCTCCACTGCGAGCTGGCGAAGTCGCAGGCCGGCCGCGAGCCCGGCCACCCCTTCGGCTTCGACACACAGGGCTGCGACGTGTACGCCCGCACCGTGTACGGCGCCCGCGCCTCCGTCACCGTCGGCATCTGCGCCACCCTCGGCGTCGCCCTGCTGGGCAGCCTCGTCGGCGGGCTCGCGGGCTTCTTCGGCGGCTGGGCGGACGCGCTGCTGTCCCGGGCCGCGGACATCTTCTTCGGCATCCCGGTGATCCTGGGCGGACTGGTGTTCCTGTCGGTGGTCACCTCGTCCACCGTGTGGCCCGTCGTGGGGTTCATCGTGCTGCTCGGCTGGCCGCAGATCGCCCGCATCGCCCGGGGCGCCGTCATCACCGCCAAGCAGCACGACTACGTCCAGGCCGCCCGCGCGCTCGGCGCGTCCAACGGCCGGATGCTGCTGCGGCACGTCGCGCCGAACGCCGTCGCCCCCGTCATCGTCGTCGCCACCATCGCGCTGGGCACCTACATCGCCCTGGAGGCCACGCTGTCCTTCCTCGGTGTCGGGCTGCGGCCGCCCACCGTCTCCTGGGGCATCGACATCTCCAACGCCGCAGCCCAGATCCGCAACGCGCCGCACATGCTGCTCTGGCCGGCCGGTGCGCTGAGCCTGACCGTGCTGGCGTTCATCATGCTCGGCGACGCGGTGCGCGACGCCCTCGACCCCAAGCTGCGCTGAGGAGCCGTCATGCCCGCCACCGAGACGACCGCCCGGAGCAGGCCCGCCGGTGCCGCGGGCGGCCCGCTGCTGGACGTCCGCGACCTGCACGTGGAGTTCCGTACCCGGGACGGTGTGGTCAAGGCCGTCAACGGCGTCGACTACAGCGTCGACGCGGGGGAGACCCTCGCCGTGCTCGGCGAGTCCGGCTCCGGCAAGTCCGTCACCGCGCAGGCGGTCATGGGCATTCTCGACATGCCGCCCGGGAGGATTCCGCACGGCGAGATCCTCTTCCACGGCCGGGACCTGCTCAGGGCGCCCGGTGAGGAGCGGCGGAAGATCCGCGGCGCCAGGATGGCGATGATCTTCCAGGACGCGCTGTCCTCGCTCAACCCGGTGCTGACCGTCGGCTACCAGCTCGGCGAGATGTTCGAGGTGCACCACGGCACGTCCCGCAAGGAGGCCCGGTCCAAGGCCGTCGAGCTGATGGAGCGGGTACGGATCCCGGCCGCCGCCAAGCGCGTACACGACTATCCGCACCAGTTCTCCGGCGGCATGCGGCAGCGCATCATGATCGCGATGGCGCTGGCCCTG
>NZ_WHPN01000395.1 GCF_009735685.1 Streptomyces lycii
GGCCCGTCGCTGCGCCGCCGTCCGGACCGGTGCACGACCGCGTTTTCCGGCCACGAGCGCGTCCTATAGTGCGGCGCATGTGCACCGCGAACTGTTGCAGCCGGCCGTCCGGGCCCGTCCGTCACCGGGACGGCGCCGGTACCGCGATCCGAGCCGTCCCGGCTCCCCGCACGGCTCCGTTCCCGTGCGGGGCCCACCTCGTACGGCGGGGGAACCGGTGACGCTGACCCAGTTGCGCGCGTTCGCCGAAGCGGAACGGCTCGGGTCGTTCACCGCGGCCGCGGCGTCGATGGACATCGCCCAGGCATCGGTGTCGGAGCTGGTGCGCCGCCTGGAGGAGGAACTCGATGCGACGCTGTTCGTCCGCGGCAGCCGCCGGCTGTCGCTGACCGCGGCGGGCCGGGAACTCCTGCCGTTCGCCCAGGATTCGCTGCGCGCGGCGGACGGTGGGGTACGGGCGGTGCGGTCGCTGGGCTCCCTGGGCGGCGGCACCGCGACGTTCGGAGTCCTGCGCAACGCGGACTACTACCTGCTGGCCGATCTCGCCCAGACCTTCCACGCCCGGTACCCGTCCGTCCGGATCCGGCTCGTGGGCCAGAACTCCGCCGAGACGGGCGCCGCCGTGGCGGCGGGCCGGATCGAGGCGGGCCTGGTCGTCCTGCCCATCGACGACGAGGGGCTCAGCGTCCGGCCGCTGATGCGCGACGAGGTGTTCTTCGTCAGCGCGGACCGCGACCGGGCGAGCGCTCCCGTCACGATCGAGGACTTCGCCGCCGCGCCGGTCGTGCTCTACGACGCCCACTACGGCTGGAAGGACCCCACCCGGCGGCAGATCGCCGAGCGGGCCCAGCTCGCGGGGGTCCGGATCGAACCGGTCATCGAGCTGGAACGTGTCGAGGCGGCGCTGCACCTCGCGTCCACGGGAGTGGGCGACACGATCGCCAGCGCCGCCGTCATCAACAGTTCGGCGTTCCCTTCCGGCCTCCACACGGCGCCATTCGCGGAACCGCTCTACGACACCATCGCGCTGGTGCGCCGCCGCGGCCATCCCCTCTCCCGCGCCACCCGGGAACTCGCACGCCTGGCGGAGGACACCATTCGCGAGCTGTCCGACGGTTTCCGGACGCCGGCCGCGCCGCTGCGGCGCCCCCGATAGCCCGGTGCCCGGCGGCACGGACACCGAGAGCGGCCCGTCACAGCGACAGGCACAGCAGCCCCGACATGGGACCGGCGACAGGCACACGTCCCCGGCGTGCGCCCCGGCCCGGACAGAGGCACAGGGAAACCCTGCGGGGCGGGCAGGAAGTGCCCCTCTAGTCCTGTGGCTGGTTTTCGGCCTACGGTCCGACGCATGCAGATCACCACCAATGAAGCCCAGGCCCTGGCACCGTTCCAGTGGCTCAAGCGACCCGCCGTGGACGGCCCGCCCGCGCAGCGGGACCCGAGGGTCGTCGAGCGGGTCTCGGAGATGCTCTCGGACATCGAGCGCAACGGCCTCGACGCCGTACGCTCCTACGCCCGGGAGCTGGACGGATGGTCCGGGGATCTCGAGATCGGCGCCGCCGAGCTGAAGAAGTCCGGTGATGCCCTCCCCGCGGACGTCCGCGAAGCACTCGAACTCGGGTACGAGCGCACCCACCGGTTCGCCACGGCACAGCGCGAGCACCTGACGGACTTCGAGATCGAACTGGCTCCCGGCGTGGCCGGCGGGCAGCGCTATGTCCCGGTCACGCGGGTCGGCGCCTACCTTCCCGCCGGTCGTTTCCCCCTACTGGCCAGCGCGTTCATGACCGTGGGCGTCGCCAAGGCGGCCGGCGTTCCCACCGTGCTGTCCTGCACCCCGCCCTCCGGCGAGCACGGCGCGCACCCGGCGGTGCTGTACGGCGCCCATCTCTCCCGCGCCGACCGCGTCTTCGCCATCGGCGGCGTCCAGGCCCTGGGCGCCATGGCTTTCGGCCTGCTCGACGAGGCACCGGTCGACATGCTCGTGGGGGCCGGCAACGCCTTCGTCACCGAGGCCAAGCGCCAGCTCTTCGGCCGGGTCGGCATCGACCTGCTGGCGGGGCCCTCGGAGGTCGCGGTGCTCGCGGACGGGACGGCCGACCCGCAGTGGGTCGCCGCCGACCTGCTCGGCCAGGCCGAGCACGGGCCGAACTCCCCGGCCGCGCTGATCACCACCTCGGAGGAGCTCGGGCGCCAGGTGATCGAGGCGGTCGACCGGCAGCTCGAAACCCTCACCACCCGGGAGATCGCGGGGGCCGCGTGGCGGGACTTCGGATCGGTGATCGTGGTGCGCGACGTCCATGAGGCCGTTGCCGTGGCGGATGTGCTCGGACCGGAGCACCTGGAGATCCAGACCGCCGACGACGACTTCTTCCTGGAGAACCTGACGAACTACGGATCGCTGTTCCTGGGTCCCTGGAGCACCGTCGCCTACTCCGACAAGGGCATCGCGGGCACCAACCACGTGCTGCCGACCGGCAAGACGGCGCGCTACAACTCCGGGCTCTCCGTCTCCCGTTTCCTGAAGCCGCTGACCTACCAGCGGGTCGCCCGGGAAGGCACGGCCGCCCTGGCTCCCGCGGTCGAACGCATCTCGGCCTTCGAGGGCCTGTCCGCCCACGGCGCCACCGCCACCCTCCGCATCGACGAGATCGGCCGGCACTCCGGAGCGTTCGACGGCACGTCCGCGGTCGGCCGCTAGCGGCCCAGCGGCACCAGCGGCCGTCCGCCTCGCCTCCGCACCGGCGGGAGCGGAGGCGGGGCAGTTCCTCGCCCGGGTCTTCCGCGGGAGTCTTCCGCGGGCGGCCGCGGCGCCGACGGCGGATGTGCCGTCGGTGCCGCCGCCCGGGGCCGGCGGGCCGTGAGGACCGTGGGCCCGTGCCGTACTGCCGCCGCCGCCCCCTGCCGCCGCCGCCCCCTGCCGTCGCCGTTGCCGCCCGGCCTCCACCCGGCCGGTGGCCCGTCGGCGGCCCATCGATGGCCCGTCGGTGCAATTCCCGCCACATTCACACAAGGACAGTCCATGCCAGACCGCGACCCCGCAGCCACTCCGTCCCGGGACGGCTCCGGCACACAGCTCACCCAGGGGCTCAAGGGCCGTCAGATCACCATGATCTCCATCGGGGGCGTGATCGGGGCCGGGCTCTTCGTCGGCTCCTCCAACGCCGTCGCCACCGCCGGCCCCGCGGTGCAGATCTCCTTCCTGGCCGCCGCCGCACTGGTCGTCCTGGTCATGCAGATGCTCGGCGAGATGGCGGTCGCCAACCCCGACACCGGCTCCTTCTCCACCTACGCCGACCGGGCGCTGGGCCGCTGGGCCGGTTTCTCCATCGGCTGGCTGTACTGGTGGTTCTACATCCTCGTCATCCCCATCGAGGCCATCGCCGCCGGTGAGGTGCTGAGCGGTGTCACCGGCGTCCCGGGCTGGCTGCCGGCGGTCGCCGTCATCGTCGTCCTGGCGGGCACGAACCTGCTCACCGTCCGCAGCTACGGTGAGTTCGAGTACTGGTTCGCCCTGCTCAAGGTCGTCGCCATCGTGGCCTTCCTCGTGGTCGGCGCGCTGGCCGTCCTCGGCTGGTTCCCCGGCTCGTCCACCAGCGGCGTCTCGAATCTCTGGCGCAACGGCGGCTTCGCCCCCGAGGGAGGCGTCGCGATCCTCGCCGGTCTGCTGACGGCGATGTTCAGCTTCCAGGGGAGCGAGATCGTCACCATCGCCGCGGCCGAGTCCGAGGAACCGAGGAAGAACATCAAGAAGGCCATCCGCGCCGTCGTGTGGCGCCTCGGCCTGTTCTACATCGGCTCCGTCTTCATCGTCGTCTGCCTGGTCCCCTGGAACGCCGACGGCCTGGCCTCCGGCTCCTACCAGGCCGTCCTCGAACGCATGAACATCCCGGGCGCCCGGCAGATCATGGATGTCGTCGTCCTCGTCGCGGTCTGCAGCTGTCTGAACTCCGCCGTCTACACGGCCTCCCGGATGGCCTTCTCCCTCGCCAGGCGCGGAGACGCCCCGGCCGCCCTCGCCGCCACCTCCTCCGGCGGGGTGCCGCGCAACGCCGTGGTCGCCTCCACCGTCATCGGTCTGGCCGCCGTCGTCGCGAACTACCTCGTCCCCGAGGTCTTCGGCTATCTGCTGGCCTCCAGCGGCGCGATCGCGCTGATGATGTACATGGTCATCGCCATCACGCAGTACACCACCCGGCGCCGGCAGAGCGATGTGTCCGACGTACGCATGTGGCTCTTCCCGTACCTCACGCTGGCGACGATCGCGTTCATCGCCTCCGTGCTGGTCCTGATGGCCGTGCTGCCGGGTCACCGCCTCGAACTCTGGCTGTCCCTGGGCCTGGCCGCGGTCCTGGTCGCCCTCGGGGTGCGGCTCCAGCGCAAGCAGGGCCCCCGCCCGCCGCACGCGGAGGACGCCGGGCGGGCCGCGGCCGTCACAGGAGGCGGCACGGCCCCGGACGCGGAGCCCGCGCGGCACCGCGTCGGGTCGTAACGGTGGCGCGCGGAACGCCGGACCCCCGCCGGCCCGGTTCAGGTGACGCGCGCGTGGGTGGCCCGGGGTACGAACTCGGTCGGCAGGACGAGGCGTTCCCCGGCCGGATCCGCCTCGCCGTTGATCCGCCTCACCAGCAGGCGTGCCGCCTGGCGCGACAGCTCGCGCAGATCGTGCCGGACGGTGGTCAGCCGGAACACCTCCCAGTTCGCCATGGGGAGGTCGTCGAACCCGATGACGGTGAGATCGTCCGGCACCCGGAGACCGGCGGCGATGGCCGCGTTGAGGACGCCGATGGCGACCACGTCGTTGCCGCAGAAGACGGCCGTGGGCGGCTCGTCGGCGGCGAGCAGGAAGGGCAGCGCCTCGTACCCCGTCCCGTATTCGAAGGCGCCGCGCACCACACGGCTCTCCGGCAGCCCGATGCCGGCATCGGCCAGGGCGAGCCGGAAGCCGAGTTCGCGCTCGCGGCCGGTCGTCGTGTTGGCCGCGCCGAAGACGCCGGCGATGCGGCGGTGCCCCAGTCCGGCGAGCACGCCCGCCACCAGGCGGCCACCGCCCTCGTTGTCGACGACGGAGGCGTAGCCGCCCTGCTCCCCGGTGTCGCGGTTGAGGAAGACGTAGGGCATGCCCCGGCGGTCCAGCTGGGCCGGCAGCCGCGACTCGGTGGTCGCGGTGGCGAGGACGACGCCGTCCAGCGACTGGTCGAGCAGGCTCTCCCCGGCCACCGCCTCGTCGGACCGCTCCGTGATCAGCATCATGCGGTAGCCCAGCTGCTGGAGTTCGTCGTGCAGCGGGGCGATGACGTGCGGATAGAACGGGTTGGTCAGATCGGTGACGATCACCCCGACGCGCCGCGTGGAGCGGGTCGACAGGGTCCGTCCTGCCTCGCTGGGCACGTAGTTCAGCGCCTGCGCGGCCCGCTTGACCTTTTCCCGGGTGGCGGCCGACACCCGGCGGTCGTCCCGCAGGGCCCGGGACACCGTGGGCTGCGACACGCCCGCGAGCCGGGCCACGTCGTGACTCGTGATCGGCATCGGCCTCGGCCCTCTCCTCGTCGCCCCGGTGCGCCGCCACCGGCAGCAGCCCGCCCAGTATACGTATGTAAATCCGGGACCGGTGAGCCGGCCCGCGGCGCCTCCCCGCGCCGAGCGGCCGCCCGGCGGACCCTCCGCCGCGCGGCACGGCACCGGCCCGCCGGACCGCCGCACCCGCGACTGGAGGACCCCTCGACCGACCCGCCGGCCCGCGCACCGACTCCTGCACATCGCACAGCATACGCCTGAAACCCGTCCCCGCCCATGCCTTGACAATGCCTGGCCGAGGCCCTGTCATGGAAATGCATACGTATTCCTGAGTAAGGAGCAGCCATGCCCGATGTCGTCGTGTCCGCCGCCGAACTGGACCGCCGCACGGTCCGCCGCAGCGACTTCGTCTCCTGCGACCAGGCATTCATCGACTGCCGCACGCCGGGCTCGGACCGCAAGGAGAACTACGCGATGATCGGCCCGGGCGTCTCGCAGGCCGCCGGGCAGCACGTCAACCTCCGCCTGCCGCACGGTTACAACATCGGTGCGGCGGCCATGCCGCACGGCATCACCAACAACCTCCACCTGCACTACACGGCCGAGGTCTTCGTCTGCACCCGGGGCGAGTACCTGCTGCGCTGGGGCGCCGACGGCAGCGAGGGAGAGCTGCCGATCCGGGCCGGAGACATCGTCTCCGTACCCACCTGGATCTTCCGGGGCTTCACCAACACCGGTCCGGACGACGGCTGGCTGTTCACCGTGCTCGGCATGGACGACACCGGCGGCATCATCTGGGGACCCTCCGTCCTGCGGGAGGCGGAGGGACACGGCCTGTACCTCACCTCCGACAACGAGCTGATCGACACCGTCGCCGGCGACGAGATCCCGGACGGCGCCGAACTGACCGAACCCATGGACCAGGCCCACATCGACCGGCTGCGGCACTACACGACCGAGCAGATGAAGCGGCGCGTCGCGGCGGCGGACGAACTGGTCTGGTCGGAGCGGCCCTTCCTCGACTCCACCCTGCCCGGCGGAGGCGCACGGCTGAGCTGCGTCATCGGATACGGCATGACCGAGGACCCGCACCAGGAACCCCGCATCTTCAATCCGCACGGGCACAACGCCGCCTGGCTGCGCGCCGAGCCCGGCCGGGGCGTGTCCCTCCACCGGCAGCGCGAGACCCAGACACTGATCGTCAAGGACGGCCTCTGGGACGTCACCCTGAACCGGACCGACCCGGTCTCCGTACGCCTCGGGCCGCGGGACCTCCTCTCCGTACCGCAGGACGCCTGGCGCACCCTGCGCAACGCGGGTGACACCGAAGGCGATCTCCTCGTCGTCAACTCCGGGGACGGCCGGGTGCGCCTGGAGTGGGACGAGGAGGTCGCCAAGAGCGCCGCCGACGCCGGGCTCGGCATCGACCACAACGGCTATGCCGCCCCGTACGCCCTCCTGCCCCGCTCCGCGCGCCGCTGGTGAGCGCCGGACCCCGGAGCCGTCCGCCGGAGCCGCTGCCGCTGCTGGTGATCCCCGGCATGCTGTGCGACGCGAGCCTCTGGTCCGGCACGGCGCTCCCCGAGGACCGCGAGGTACGTCATCTCTCGCTGACCGAGCCGGACATCGGCCGGCTGGCCGGCGCGGCGCTGTCCTCGGTGTCCGGTCCGTTCGTCCTCGCCGGGCTCAGCCTGGGCGCCATCGTCGGCTTCGAGGTGCTGCGCCGCGCACCGGAGCGGGTCGCGGGCCTCTGTGTGATGTCCACCAACGCGGGCGCCCCCCGGACCGAGCAGTACGCCGCCTGGCGCGCGCTGGACGGGCTGATCGCCGCCGGCCGGTTCGACGACGCCGTCGAGCGGACCCTGCCCGGCATGTTCCACACCCCGCACCCGCCCGCCGGGTGGGCCGCACGCTACCGGCGCATGGCACGGGCCGTCGGACCGGACGCCGCCCGGGCCCAGCTCGCCGCGCAGGCGACCCGGACCGACGCCCTCGACGCCCTGCGCACCGCCCGCTGCCCGGCCACCGTGCTGTACGGCACCCGGGACGCCCTGTGCCCGCCCGGCTTCCACCGCTCCATCGCCGGTGCCCTGCCCGGCGCCCGGCTGCGCGAAGTGCCCGGTGCCGGCCATCTGCTGCCCTGGGAGGGGCCGGACGCCGTCTCGGCGGCCCTGCGGGACCTGCTCGCGGAAGCGGACAGGAACCGGCCCGTCACCGGTCCCGCCGCTGCCCGCTCCCGTGCCCGCCCCCACTGAAACTCCCCCGTGCCGGCCCTGCCGGGACACCGTCACCGCGTCCGCCGACGCCGGAATGCCCCCGTCCGCCCCCGTCCGCCCCCGTCAACACCCCGACCCCTCAACACCCCGACCCCTCGCCCGAAGAGATCCGCCCCCAGAGCCGGAGAGAGCCGTCATGCCACACATCATCAAGTCCCCCGTGCCCGCCGGAGAGGTCCGCGCGGCCCGGGCCGACGTCGCCGATCGCGTCCGCACCATCCTCGACGACATCCGCGAAAGCGGTGACGAGGCGGTCCGCCGGTACTCCGAGAAGTTCGACGACTGGAGCCCCGAGTCCTTCCTCCTCGGCCCCGAGGAGATCGAGAGGATCGTCTCCGGGGTGCCGGACACGGTGCTGGACGACATCCGTTTCGTACAGCGGCAGGTGCGTACGTTCGCCGAGGCGCAGCGCGACACCCTGCGCGACGTCGAGATCGAGACCCTGCCCGGTGTGCACCTCGGCCACCGGCACATACCGGTGGCGGGGGCGGGTGCCTACGTGCCCGGCGGCCGCTACCCGCTGACCGCGTCGGCGCACATGACGATCGTGACCGCGAAGGTCGCCGGGGTCCCCCGGGTGGCCGCCTGCACCCCGCCGATCCGCGGTGAGATCCCCGCCGCCACGGTCGCGGCGATGCACCTGGCCGGGGCCGACGAGATCTATCTCCTCGGCGGCGTCCAGGCCGTCGCGGCACTCGCCATCGGCACCGAGAGCATCGGCCGGGTCCCGCTGATCGCCGGGCCGGGCAACGCGTACGTCGCCGAGGCCAAGCGCCAGCTGTTCGGCGAGGTCGGCATCGACCTGTTCGCCGGTCCCACCGAGATCCTGGTCGTCGCCGACGAGCACGCGGACCCGTTCGTGGCCGCCGTCGACCTGCTCTCCCAGGCGGAGCACGGCCCGGACTCCCCCGCCGTCCTGGTCACCACCTCCGAGGCGGTGGGCCGGGCCGTGCAGCGGCACGTCGAGCGGCTGCTGCCCACCATGCCGACCAGGGACTACGCCGGACCGGCCTGGCGTGACCACGGCGAGATCGTCGTGGCGGACTCCCTCGACGAGGCCTTCCGGATCGCCGACTCCTACGCCTGCGAACACGTCGAGATCCTCACCGAGAACCCGCGCCGCGCCCTGGACCGGATGCGGGACTACGGCGCGCTCTTCCTCGGCGAGGGCACGTGCGTCAGCTACGGCGACAAGGTCATCGGCACCAATCACGTCCTGCCCACCCGGGGCGCCGCCCGCTACACCGGCGGCCTGTGGGTCGGCAAGTACCTGAAGACGGTGACCTACCAGGAGGTGACGGACACCGCCTCCTCCGCGCTGCTCGGCGAGGTGTGCGGCCGGGCCTCCCGGGTCGAGCTGTTCGAGGGGCACGCCCGGTCCGGTGACGTGCGCTCGGCCAAGTACGGCAAGGGCACGCTGCCGTGGAACGACGAGGCCGGCGCATGACCGCCGGCACGGAGGCGCCGCTCGCCGGGCGCACCGCGCTCGTGAGCGGAGGCGGCAGCGGCCTCGGCCGGGCCGTCACCCGGGCGCTGCTGTCCGACGGCGCCCGGGTGGTGATCACCGGCCGGGACGAGCGCAGGCTCCGGGAGACCGCGGCGGCCCTCGGCCCCGCCGTCACGTACCGGGTCTGTGACGTCTCCCGGCCCTCCGAGGTCGCCGCGCTCGCCCGGAGCCTCGCGGACGAGGAGATCTCGGTCCTCGTCAACAACGCGGGCATCGCGGGACCGGTGGCTCCGCTCACCGAGATCTCGGCGGAGGACTGGGACGAGGTCTTCGGCGTCAACGTCCGCGGGGTGTTCCTGATGTGCCGCGCCTTCCTGCCGCCCATGACCGGGCGGGGTACGGGAGACGTCATCAACATCGCCTCCGTGTCGGGCAAGCGGCCGCTGCTGCGGCGCACCCCGTACTGCGCGTCGAAGATGGCGGTCATCGGTCTGACCACGACCCTGGCGGGCGAGGTCGGCCCCCTCGGCGTCACCGTCAACTCGCTGTCCCCCGGGCCCGTCTCGGGGCCGCGGATGGAGCGGAACTTCCGCCTGGAGGCGGAGCGGACCGGCGGCAGCAGCGCGGAGGCGGAAGCGGCGTTCGTGGCGCGGTCGGCCCTCGGCAGGATGGTCACCGAGGAGGAGGTCGGCGCCGCCGTGCGCGCGATGCTGCGGATGCCGGGACTGTGCGGGGCCGACATCGACCTGTCCGCCGGGATGGTGGCGCGATGACGGCGGCAGGAACGGGCCGCCGCTCCCTCAAACAGCGGCTGGCCGCGGGTGAACGGCTGCACGGCGCGCTGCTGCGGATTCCGTCGGAGACCCTGGTGGAGATGGCGGGGATCGCGGGCCTCGACTACGTCGTCATCGACTGCGAGCACGGGCCGGCCGATCTGACGGCGCTCCAGCACCATCTGACCGCGGCCGCGGCGCAGGGGATCGACGTGCTCGTCCGGGTCGGGGCGGCCGAGCCCGCACTGGCCCTGCGCTGTCTGGATCTCGGGGCCGCGGGACTGATCCACCCGCATGTCGGCAGCGCGCGGGACGCGCGGGCGGTGGTCGCGGCGGACCGCTATCCGCCGCTGGGGCGGCGCGGGTTCGCGACGTACAGCAGGGCGGGCCGCTTCGGCACGGTCTCCGCGGCCGGCCATCTGGCCGCCGCGGAGGAGACGCTGGTCGTGGTGATGATCGAGACGGCGCGGGCGTGTGACGCGGCCGAGGAGATCGCCTCGACGGAAGGGGTGGACGCGGTGCTGGCGGGGCCGGCCGACCTCGCGGCGGACCGCGGCTTCCCCGGACCGGACGTGGTCGGCGCAATGGTCTCCCGGGTGCACCGCGCGACGCACGCGGCGGGGCGCGCGGTCATGACGATCGTCGCCGGTGCCGAGGGCGCCCGGGAAGCGGAGCGGGCGGGCGCCCAACTGGTGCTGTACAACATGGCCCAGGTCCTGATGGACACCTTCCGCACCCTCGTCCCGCCCCGGCCGGCGGACGGGTCCGCCCCGGCCGACCGGCACCGGTGCCCGGCGCCTCCCGGCCCCGCCGCCCCTTCCGCCGGAGCCCGGCCGGCCGCCGGCGGAGCGCCTGCTTCCGCCCGTCCGGACGCACCCCGGCACACCTCTTGACGCCCTCCGCACCGCTCCTTAGTGTTCGGCGGGACTTCATACGTATGCACACCATCTGATCACCGCGCGAACGGAGAAGCCATGTCCGCTGTAGCGCCCCCCGCCGCCACCGGCGCCGAGGGGATCGACCAGGAGAAGCGGAAGGAGATCCGCAGGGCCATCGGGGCGGGAAGCATCGGCAACTTCGTCGAGCAGTTCGACTACGGGCTCTACGGCTATCTCGCACCGGTCCTGGCACCGGCCTTCTTCCCCGACAGCGATCCGGCCGTGGCGGTGCTGAGCACCTACGCGATCATCGCCATCGCCTGCCTGTTCCGCCCGCTGGGCGGCACCCTCGTCGGCCGCTGGGGCGACCGGGTGGGCCGGAAGAAGACACTGCTGTGGACCATCGTCGCCATGGGCGTCACCACAGCCATGATCGGCGCCCTCCCGACCTACCACCAGATCGGCGTCCTCGCCCCCCTGCTGCTCCTGCTGCTGCGCGTCGTGCAGGGCATGATCTCCGGCGGTGAGTACGTGGGAGCGGTGGCCTTCATCGTGGAGTGGGCGGAGCCCGACCGGCGCGCCTACTACGCCTCGTACGCCTCGAACAGCTGCTTCGTCGGCATCCTCGCCGGCGCGGGCACCGCGGCGCTGACCAGCTGGGCGTTCGACGGCCCCACGCTGGACTCGTGGGGCTGGCGCGTCCCGTTCCTGCTCGCCCTCCCGCTGAGCGCGGTCGGGATCTGGCTGCGCAGGCGGATCGCCGAGACGCCGGAGTTCGTCCGCGCCACCGAGGACGGCTCGCAGGTCGTCAAGGCACCGGTCCGCGAGGCGCTGCGGGAGCAGTGGCGGCCGATGCTCGTCTTCTGCGGCGTCTCGGTGATGCTGGCGATCCTGTCCTACACCTGGGTCACGTTCTATCCCGAGTACCTGACGGGAACGCTGGGCCTGCCGCGCTGGATGGCCCTGGCCTCCAACGCGATCTCGGTCGCGGTCCTCATCCCGCTGCTGCCGCTGGCCGGCATCCTCTCGGACCGGATCGGCCGCAAACCCATGCTGGTCACGGGCGCCGTGGCCTGCATCGTGCTGGTCCCGCTGGCCTTCCGGGTCGGCGAGGAGGCCACGTTCGGCGCGGCGGTCGCCAGCCAGCTGATCTACATCATTCCGGAGTTCTTCCTGACCGGCATCGTCACGGTCTGCGCGGCCGAGCTCTTCTCGACCCGCACCCGGTTCAGCGCCAGCGCCATCGCCTACAACAGCTCGTTCTCCGTCTTCATGGGGATCACGCCGTTCGTGGCGGCACTGCTGGTGAGCAGCTTCGGCACGATCTACGCGGTGTGGGTCTACCTCGCGGCTGCGGCGGTACTCGCCCTGGTCGTGGTCACCGCCTTCATGACGGAGACGTACCGGAGCCGGCTGGGAGCGGACAAGTTCGCACGGTGAACAGCGCGGGCCTGCGGCCGCACCCCGCTCCGCGGTCCGGGCCCGCGCCTCGCACAGCCTCCGCCCGAGCCAGTTGATACATACGCATACACAGGAATGTGAACAGGAGAGTTACATGCCTTTGGACCCCGTCGCCCACCTCCCCTACAAGGACCCGGACGACTTCATCCGCGAGGTGACCGACCGCATCTGGGTCGACCGCGACGTGTCGTACATCGTCGACAACTACGAGCCGGACTCGATCGTCCACACCAGCCTCGGCACGGTCGTCGGCCGCGACGGCGTGATCGAGGGCACGACCATGCGGATGGGCAGCACGCCCCAGCACATCGGCCAGGCCGAGGACGTGGTGTGGGAGGCCCGCGGGGACGACGCCTTCCTCAGCTCGCACCTGGTCTTCTCCGCAGACGAGCACCTGGTGGACGGCCGGAACATCCGCATCCGCAAGCGGACGGTCGCCAACTGCCTCTACCGCCGCGGCCGCATGGTCGAGGAGTGGGTGGTACGCGACGAACTCGCCGACTGCCTCCAGCGGGGCGACGACCCGGACGAGGCGGCGCGCGCGCTGCGATTCCAGGGATACAGCGGTTCGATGACCGAGGAGCCGCCCGCGGACGTCCTCTCGGCCGGCGTCAGCGGACCGCGCCCGGACGACTTCCGGCCCGAGTGCGAGATGGTCCTGGAGTTCATCGACGAGGTCTGGACACAGCGCCGCCTGCACAAGGTCAACGACTACATGGTGCGCGACCTCTTCCTGCACACCATCGGCGACCGCACCGTCATCCGGCCGGAGCGCTACCAGAGCGATCTGCTGGCGACGGTCGGCCCCTTCCCCGACGCGCGCTTCAAGGTGCAGGACATCCAGACGAACCACTCGGAACGCTACGCGGGCCTGCGGGTGGCCGTCCTGTGGACCATGCACGGGACCTACCGCGGCACTCCCGCCTTCGGGCCCCTCACCGACCGGCCCGTGACCGTGCTCGGGGTGTCCCAGTTCCTGGTGCAGGGCGGCAGGATCGTACGGGAGTTCCGGGTCTACGACGAGATCTCGCTGCGGGCCCAGATCAACAGCGTCCGCGGCGACGGCCCGCCGGTGGCGGCGAACATCTACTGAACCGCGGTCGCGTGCGGGTGGGCGGGCTGCCGTGGGCCCGCCCACCCGGGGCGCGGGGGCACGCGGAGGCGCGCGGAAGCGCGGGCGTGGGAAGGTGCAGAGGCGCGGGCGCGGGGACGCTGGCGCGCGCGGGGCGAGGACGCGGGGCGGGGGGGGGCGCGGAGGCTCGGACGCGGAGACGAGCGGGCGCGTGAACGTGCGGGCGCGTGAACGTGGGGGCGCGTGAACGTGGGGGCGCGTGAACGTGGGGGCGCGTGAACGTGGGGGCGCGTGAACGTGGGGGCGCGGGGATGCTCCGCGCCTGAACATGAGGAGCACGCGGACACGCGAGCGCGAGTACGGGGAGGCCCGGGGACACCCGAGCGGCGAGTACGCGGAGACGCGGGACGCGAAAGCACGGGAACGCCGACGAGGGCA
>NZ_WHPN01000396.1 GCF_009735685.1 Streptomyces lycii
GGGCTTGGTGAAGCTCCATCCTCTGCGCTTCCGGAGCTGCGGGGCTTCGCCCCAATATCCCAGGGCTTCGCTTCGCTCCGCCCTGGAGCGGCGGGTCTGCTGCGCTCCCCCGACCTCAAGGGCCCTTCCGGCTGCGCCTCCAGGGCCTAGGGCCCGCTTACGCGGGCCGGCTGGCTAGCGAGGAACCGGTGCCGCTCGTTCGTGTCGGGTTCTAGCGTAGTGGGTGTCTCATGTTGATGCACCATGTACCGTTGGCAGAAATTAGAGAGATGCTGGGGTGGGATATATGGTTAGCGCGCGAGGAATTCCGATGGGTATCACTCTCAGGGCAAGGTACTTTATCCGTGGCTCATGGGCACTGGGTCGATCGTGCTGACATAGAGCAGTACAGGGCCCTGTGGGTCGAGCACGGTGTCCCGAAGGATCAGATCGACCGAGTGGCCGCGTACGAGGGGGTCTGGGGTGGCCTCGCCCTTCCTCCCTCTCCTCACTATGACGGCGGGCCGCGAACGCTCAGCGGAGACGTACCCGAGGGACCGGATCCCGACTGGCACTTCGAAGCAGGCCTGCAGCGAACAGCTCTCCCCTACTCGTTCATGATCGGCCCCAACGGGGAGTTCGGGCTCCACGCCGGCAACTGGGTCCCCCTGCACTCCACCGTTGAAGGGTGGGTGGAAGCAGTCGCCCTGGCCGATCATGCCCGGCGATGCGCACGCACCACCAAGACAGTCACCGGTGACGCCGTAGACGACCTCGGCCTCGAAGGGTTCGATCCTGTTCCGGAAGTCGCCGGCCTCGCAGACACCTGGTGGCGCGGAACCGACTCCCTCATCGCCATCTACCGCGGCGAAGCCGAAGTCATGAACGCGCCCCAATGCCAGACCGCCACCATCTACAGCGGCCTCGACCAGTGGGGACTCAGAGGACTCGACAGTTAGACAAACGCCTCAACACCCGACCTCTGCCGCACAGAATGGACACTCGGAATGCACGGCATTTCCCTCAAGGAACACCAAGTAGACCAGAAGTCGGCGTTCCGGAAGTGGGGGGGATTCCCTGCAAGATCATCTGTTCCTGCGGAGGGGGCACGGGGCACGATCGTGTCCGCGACCGGATCAGGCAAGACAATCACCGCCGCCTCCTGCGCGCTCGAGTGCTTCGGAAACGGTCGGATCCTCGTGATGGTGCCCACCCTGGACCTGCTGGTGCAGACGGCCGAGGCGTGGCGCCTGGTGGGCCACCGGGCCCCGATGGTCGCGGTGTGCTCGCTGGAGAACGACCCGGTGCTGAACAAGCTCGGGGTCCGCACCACCACCAACCCCATCCAGCTCGCCCTGTGGGCTGGGTCTGGATCGGTGGTCGTGTTCGCCACGTACGCCTCGCTGGTGGACCGTGAGGACATCGACGCAGCCGAGGGGCAGCGGACGGTTCGCGGGCCGTTGGAGGCCGCTCTGGCGGGCGGGGAGCGCCTGTACGGCCAGCGCATGGCGGGCTTCGACCTCGCCATCGTGGATGAGGCCCACGGAACCGCTGGTGATCTTGGTCGACCTTGGGCGGCGATCCACGACAACCAGCGGATCCCCGCCGACTTCCGGCTCTACCTCACCGCTACCCCCCGCATCCTCGCTGCACCCCGCCCGCAGAAGGGTGCCGGCGGCCAGGAGGCGGAGATCGCGACCATGGCCGATGACCCGAACGGCACCTACGGCCCGTGGATTGCCGAGCTCGGGCTCTCGGAGGCGATCGAGCGCGAGATCCTCGCCGGGTTCGAGATCGATGTCCTCGAGATCCGCGACCCCTCCCCCGGCCTTGGAGAGTCCGAAGAGGCGCGGCGCGGCCGGCGCCTGGCGCTGTTGCAGGCCGCGCTCCTGGAGCACGCGGCGAAGTGGAACCTCCGCACTGTCATGACGTTCCACCAGCGGGTCGAGGAGGCCGCCGCGTTCGCGGAGAAGCTCCCGCAGACGGCTGCCGAGCTGTACGTCAACGACGCCACGGACGCCGACCTGGCCGCCGCCGACAAGCTGCCGAAGTCCTCGATCGACGCGGAGTTCTACGAGCTGGAGGCTGGCCGCCACGTCCCGCCGGACCGGGTGTGGTCGGCGTGGCTGTGCGGCGACCACCTCGTGTCCGAGCGCCGCGAGATCCTGCGCCAGTTCGCCAACGGCATCGACGCAGCCGGACGCCGGGTCCACCGCGCCTTCCTCGCCAGCGTTCGCGTTCTCGGAGAAGGCGTCGACATCACCGGCGAGAGGGGGGTCGACTCGATCTGCTTCGCCGACACCCGCGGCTCCCAGGTGGAGATCGTCCAGAACATCGGCCGGGCGCTCCGGCTCAACAAGGACGACAGCACCAAGGTGGCCAGAATCATCGTGCCCGTGTTTCTGGAGCCCGGCGAGGACCCGACCGACATGGTCGCCTCCGCCAGCTTCCGCCCCCTTGTAGCGGTCCTCCAGGGCCTGCGCTCGCATGACGAACGACTCGTCGAACAGCTCGCTTCCCGCGCGCTCACGAGCGGGAAGCGCAAGGTCCACGTCCGTCGGGACGAGGACGGGCGGATCGTCGGGGCCGGCGGCGAGGGTGACAGCGAGGACCAGGAGGACGACGACACGCAGGCCGCCGCCGAAGCGGCCCTGCTCCACTTCTCCAGCCCGCGCGACGCCGCGACCATCGCGGCGTTCCTGCGCACCCGGGTCTACCGGCCGGAGTCCCTGGTGTGGCTGGAGGGCTACCAGGCCCTGCTCCGGTGGCGGAAGGAGAACGAGATCACGGGCCTCTACGCCGTTCCCTACGACGTCGAGGTCGAGGTCGGCGTCACCAAGGACTTCCCGCTTGGTCGCTGGGTCCACCAGCAGCGGAAGGCGCTGCGGGCGGGTGAGCTGGAGGAGCGGCGCAAGATCCTGCTGGACGCCCCGGAGGCCGGGATGGTCTGGGAGCCGGGCGAGGAGGCGTGGGAGAACAAGCTCGCCGCGCTCCGGTCCTACCGGCGGGCCATGGGGCACCTCGCTCCGCGTCAGGACGCCGTGTGGGGCGAAGGCGAGGCGATGGTGCCGGTCGGCCAGCACATGGCCAACCTGAGGCGCAAGGGCGGTCTGGGCAAGGACACGGAGCGGGCCGCCGTGCGCGCGCAGCAGCTGGCCGCGATCGATGAGGACTGGAACTGCCCCTGGCCGCTCAACTGGCAGCGGCACTACCGCGTCCTCGCGGACCTGGTCGACGCCGACGGCAGCCTGCCGGCCATCGAACCCGGAGTGCTGTTCGAGGGCGATGACATCGGCCGATGGCTGAAGCGGCAGAAGAACCCGGGCACCTGGGCACAGCTTCTCCCCGAGCAGCAGGAGCGGCTGTCGAAACTGGGCGTGCAGCCCGCTGAGGCGTCCTCTCCCGCCCCGGCGGAGCTCCGTCCGGCGCTGGCGGCAGCCCTCAAGGGGCCGAAGAAGGCAGGGAGCAAGGCCGAGGCGGCGTTCCAGCGGGGCCTGGCAGCCCTCGCGCAGTGGGTGGAGAAGGAGGGACAGCGGCCCGTCCCGCGCGGCGTGGTCGTCGAGGTCGCGGTCGTCGGCGAGACGGAGCCGGTACCGGTGAAACTGGGGGTCTGGCTCTCCAACACCAAGTCGAGGCGCGACAAGCTCACCGCGGAGCAGCGCGCCGCCCTCGCCGCACTGGGGATGCAATGGACAGGCGCGGTGCCAGCCGTCGAAGCCGCCCCGCAGCCGCTGACCCCTCCCCCGCCGCCGTGAGACCCCGGGCCCGCCCGCGAGGGCTCGGGGTCTCGTGCGTCAGCCGCATGGCGGCCAGCTGCTACCGGTGTCGCGGGACGGTGCCCCGGACCTCCGCCAGGACGACGCCGGTCACCGGGTCGCGGTGCACCGGGACGTACAGGGCCCAGTCGGCGTCACCGGTCGTGAGCCAGTCCCCCTCCCACGGGGCGTCGGTGGTCTCCAGCTCGCGACCGGCGAACGGGCCACCAGCGAAGCGAACGATCACAGCAGTACCTCCAACCGGCGGGAGCGTCCCGCCTCACCCCTTGGTGGGGCTCAGCACCCGGAGGACAGCACCAAAGTGCCGGCGACTTACGCCCCGGCCTGGCCACCAGGACGACGGGTTGGTGCCGGCCCACTCCGCGGTGCACCGGCAGCGGGCGCCGGAGCCCGGCCGGGAGCCGGGTGGCGGGATCCTGGTCAGCCTTCTGGCCGTCTTGCTGGGCGATGGATGGTCACAGCGGAGGCTCGGCTAACTCGGCGTGAAAAGCCCGCACGGGCCCGCAAGGCGGCGGCGAAGGCGACAGCAGCACCGGGACCGGGAAAGGGCGGTGAGGCAGTCCAGGAGGGCCTGCGGGCCCTTCAGCAGTACATCGAACGGGAAGGCCAGATGCCGGGGCGGGCCGTCGTCGAGCGGCTGCCCAAAGGAAGCGAGCACCGCACCGGGATCTGGTACGCCAACCAGAAAGCCCGCCGCGACCGACTCGACCCCGCACGACTCACCGCCCTCGTCCACCTCGGCATCGACTGGGCACGGTAGAAGGCCGGTGCCCCTTGCGCTGGCCCCAGTCGGCCAGCGCAAGGGGCTGTGGTCTACCGCCGGAAGCCTCGTCGAGGGTCCCTGATGCTGCGGTTGTCGAACGCGTCGAACCAGGCGGCCTCCCGAAGGTCACCCACGCCCATGAACTGGTTTGCGGGGTGATCGGGGTCCTCGATGCCGGTGAACTTGGAGTGGAAAAGCATCAGGACGTCGTGGTCTTGGAACAGCAGGTCGGAGCAGCTGTCCCAGCTGTAATCGTCCTCGTGTTCCGGGAGGCTGCTGTGGTCGTCCTCTGCGGGGCGGTCTTCCAGGTAGGTCGGTGCGTCCTCGATGGCCAGGTGCAGGGCCATCTCCTCCGCAGTGCAGGTGGGGTTGGGCCAGTTTCCCTTAGCGAGGTCGGCGGCCAGGTCGTCAAAGGCGCGCGCCATCCGCCGTCGCCAACGGTGGTCGGCTGTCCAGGTGAGCGGTGGCAGTCGGTCGAAGACCTCCCACGTTGCGGAGTCAGCATCTGACAGGAACTGGTCCCCCAGACGCTGCGCGTCGTCGTAAGCCTGGTCCGCGAGGGCGACCAGTGCCGTGTGGAGCAGGTCAGCGGTACGGGGCGTGAGCTGCCATCCGCACTCCTCGCATTCCTCGTCCTCACCCTTGCACGGACAGTCCCGGGTGGCGAAGAGCGCTGCGAAGTTAGGGGTCTGTTCTTCGGCTGCGGGCCAAGTCTGCTGGCCTCGCAGGCGCCAGCCGTGAGTGAACCGGGTGACGACCGGCGCCGCGCTCCAGTCAGCCAGCTCATCCCCGTCTTCGGCGCGCAGAAGCTCCGCGGAGCTCTGCTCTTCCAAGGTCTGGGTTCCGGCGACATCCGGGTCCTCGGTGAGGGTCATCACGGCTCCGATCAGGTCGCGTGGATCGTCATCACCGAGTTCGGATGCAGGCAGCGGCTCCCAGCCGCGGTCGACAGCAGCGCGCAGAAGAGCGTCCTCGTCGGTGACGTGGAACTCGTGCAGGTGCGCGATCCGCACGACCTTTCCCGGAAGGTCCTGCAGTCGCGGGTGCCCCACCGGTCCGGACGCCACGTCTGAGACTGCTTCGTCCTCTGACGGATCCGGGTCGGGTACCACGAACAAGGTGCCAGGTTCTGTCTGCCAGATGCCGCTCGCGGCCTGGACGACGGCCTGGCGCAGCGAGCCGGCCGGTGCGTCCGGCATCTCAGCCGTGAGGGCCTTCAGTTCATCTTCGACGTTGGTGGCATCACGTCGGGCCAGGACTCGGCGCAAAATGCCCACCGCTTCAAAGGCGTGGTCGGGGTCCTTACAGGTCAGGACAGCGGTCAGGGAACTGGGGCCGTTGTCGTGAGCCAGCAGAGCCATCACACGGCTCTTGCTGGACGTGTGCTCACACAGGAAATCGATCGCCTGGGCTACGGGCAGCGATGAAGGCATCGCGGGACTCCAAGGGAAGAGTGCTCGGCGCGCGCCGGACAAGGGGGCACACGCGCACGCGGCAGGGAACCCGCTGGTGGACACGGTACGAACGCGTCCCCGGACGGTCACAAGAAGACTCGAGGAGCCAGCTGGTGCCCCCGCTACGAACGAAGACCCGGACTCGGCTCCCCGACCCTACCCAAACCTCACGACGCTCACACGGCGAATCCGCAGAAACCACCAGCTCCGCCAACCGGTTACCCGACGCCGTCGACACGTGGCAGATGGCAGATTCTGCAGACCATTCCGTCGCTGGCACGCCGCCGGGGCTCTCGTAGCCGACTTCGGCCGGTGCTGCCCCAAAGACACCGGAACTGGCGGGCAGGGACCGGCGGCGTGGGAGAACTGACACTCGGACTGCTGGGTGCCGACCCTGTCGGCTGGCCGCTAGGAGAGGCGGAGGTGGGACAGATCGAGCAAGGGCTGGAGCGCGCGTTGCGCACCCGGCCCATTCCCTCAAGCACCGAGGCCCGCCTGCGTTTCCTGCTGGCAGCGCACCGTGGTTCCACGCGGAGGGTGGCTACCGTGCTGGGGGTATCACAGCGCACCGTGCAGCGGTGGGTGACGAAGAAGCCACGAGCGCGTCGTCCCCCTGGTCCGACGCAGGTTCGTGCAATCACGGAAGCAGTCCTGGCACGGTGGCAGCCCCGGATACGGGCCCGCCGACGTGCCCAGGCAGAGGCGGATGGCTTCGTCTTCCATACCCGTGCGCGATTCGGGTTCGCGGCTCCTGCAGGCTCCTCAGACGATCCGCGGGTGCGGTGGATCACCCAGGACCTGCCAGGAGAGGTAGCCAGGGAACTGTTCGCCGCTCGGGATGCCGACGCGGGTGAGCAGCAGCAGACAGTGATCCTCGCCCGGGCGCTGGGACACGCCTACTTTCGCGATTGGGGCCACCGGGCCCACGGGCTGCACATCGTCTTCAACGACATCGAGTTCGCCGACTTCTCGATCGGCTGATCCTGCCTTGTCGAGCGCCCGCGTCAGGGGTCAGCGTCGCGAGGGCCTGCGGCGGCTGGCCAGTCCCGCTTCGTACCTTTCGGCTCCCTGCCGCTCTCGCCAGTCCCACTCCACGCGGCCGACCGGGCCTTTGCGGCGGGCTGCGGGCGGCTGGGGCGGACGCAGTCTGGCCGTCTCCGCCACGCGTAGCAGGTGCGCACGGTCACCTGGCGCGGCGAGCAGTTCTTGGTCCTCGCCGGATAGCAGCCGGGTGAAGCAGGCTGCGGCCCGCAGGAAGACGTCGGCCCAGGGTGGTACGGGGTAGGCGGCGCAGCCGTCGGTGTAGCGGGCGCGGTCGTGCAGGACGAGCGTGGCCGCGGCAGTGTCGTAGTCGCGGGGGCGTGCGGTGGCGAGCTGCTGGAGGGAGGCGCCGGTGAACAGCGCGGCGGCGACGGTCGCGGCCAGGCGCGGATGTGCGGTCGCCGCGTGCAGCCGGTGGGCGACTCGCTGGGCGGTGGGCGCGGTGAGAGGCACGGGCGGTGGGCGGTGCCACCAGACGATTGACGGGGGCATACACGGGGCGGCGCAGGGGCGGGGGCTGTCGTAGGAGACGAGGCGGTCCAGTGCCGGCAGGGTGAGCCACCGGCTGGCCGGCGCGGCGGGCTCGTCTGGGGGCGGGGGTTCGGCGGTAGGCGTGCCGTAGTAGTGGCGGCGGGCAGCCTCGATGTCGGCTGTGACGGAGTAGTCGGCCGTCCGCAGGCCTGGCGCAGAGCGGCGGGAAGGTGAGGGCGATGGCAGACCAGGGTCAGGTGGATACCGGTGCGGGCCTGTAGCTGCAGCAGGCGCATCGTGCGGCGGGCGGTGAAGCGGTGGGCGCGCAGGACGGTCAGCCGGGTGACGGGCAGGGCGGTCAGCCAGGCAGTGGCGGCTTCCCAGGCGGGCTGGCGGCCGCCGGGGAAGCGGCCCGGGAGCAGGGGCGGTTTGCCCAGGGCGACGAGAAGGTCGTGGGCAAGGCCGGTTTCGCTGGTGGTGCCCGGGCCCGGGTGCAGGGTGATCCGGCCGGACAGCGGATGGTGGGCGACCAGAGCGGTGTGCGTGTGCAGCACGTCGTCGTGACGGTCGAGAACCACGGTGACGGACGGCAGCGGCGGGGCAGGAGGCATGGACGGTGTGGTCAGGCGAGGCGGCTGAAGGCCCAGCGCAGCAGCTCCTGGTCGACGCGGGCACGTCCCGTACGAGCCAGTGCGGTACGGGCGTGGGCGGTCAGCTGGGCCCGGGCGCGGAAGTTGCCGTGCGCGGCGTGGCTGTCGGCGAACGTGATGTTTTCGGGGTCGGCGTCGGCCCAGATCGGGTGGAACAGCGGGATCACCTCGAGGACCTCGTCGGGTGTGAGTCGGGTGAACTGCTGCCAGATGAAGACGCGGGAGGACAGCATCGGTTCGCGGCGCAACACGGTGTGGCAGCCCGCGCCGCCGACGAAAATGATGGCGAGCTGGGTGGAGGGCTCGTCCCAGAGGTAGCGGAAGTATTCGAAGGCCTCCCCGTTGAGCCACTGGGCCTCGTCGACGAGGAAGGTGCGGGGGCGTTCGGCCAGGGCCGTCTTCAGCAGACGGTCGAACTCGCTGGGGTGGCGCGGTGGTTCCCCGGCCAGGTCGAGCGCGGTGAACAGTTCGTAGCGGACCGCGCGGGCCGTGGGCCGGGCCCGGAAGGTGATCTTGCGGACGTCCTCGCCGGGTTTGAGTGCGAGCAGGCAGGTGTTGACGGCGAGGGTCTTGCCGAAGCCGGCGCCGCCGTGGATGCACATCATGGCGCGGGCGGCGACGGTGTCGGTGACGTTCTCCCGGGCGGTGAGCAGGGCGCGGGTGGTGACCACGGAGGCGTCGGGCAGGTCGACGTACTGGTAGGTGGCCGCGGTCACGAGGCGTCTCCGTCTTCATCGGTGGTGGGACGTGCGGCCCGCCCGCCCGGGCCGTCCGGGGCGGAAGCGCCATCAAGGCCGGGCGGGGACCAGACGGGCGGGCCTGGCGTGGTCAGCGCGGCCAGGGAAGCCGGGGTGCGCCACTCTGCCGGGGGCGCGGCGTGCGGGATGAGGTCTGGCATCGCGAGCTGCGCGAGTCGGAGTCGGCATTCTGGGCGAGTTCGGCCTCGGCCTGCGCGGTGGTCAGCGCGCCGATCCGCTGAGGTGCCTCGGCCTGGGTGGCGGCGGCGTAACGCTCCCGCTGGGAAGCTTCGAGATCCTTCTTCAGACGGAGGGCACGGGCAGACCGTGCCCGCCGTACGGCGCGGAGCTGTTCTTCCGTTGCCTGGTCAGCCAGGTCCGCAGGACCGAGGTAGCGGCCGGTGGCGGCGTCGTAGACCTCGATGCGGTGGTCGTGGTGGGGCATGAAACGGACCCGGACCAGGATCCCGGCCTGACCGGTCATCCACGCCCCCACGTAGTCACGTCTCCTGAAGCGGATACCGCGGGTGGTCAACGTGCGGGTGCCGGCGTCTTCGAGAGTGAACGTCCACAGGGCCGTGGCTGGCACGTCCCGCAGCGGGATGGGATCGTCCTGCCATGTCTGGAGTGGGGTCTTGCCCCGTAGCGGTGCGGGGCAGTGCTCGGTGTTCCACCACCGTGTCCACTCCAGCAGCCGAGCGGTGAAGTCCTCGAAGCCGAGCAGCACCTCGTCCTTCTTCGGCCGGGAAGCCCGTTTACCGGGGCGCGGCTGACGGGCATAGCCGGGCAGCGCGGCCAGGAACATGCTCTCCACCGCCCGGTTCAGACCCTCGACCGTGCCCTTGAGGTGAGGGGTGTAGGCGGGCAGGTCCTCCACGGTGACGTCGAGGACATCGAACGCGGCGGTCACCGTCCTCGACAGGAAGTCCTTGCCGCGGTCGACACGTACCTTCTCGGGCAGGCCGCCGAACGGGCCGTAGGGGTCCTCGCGCAGGACCGCGGAGCGCAGCGCGGCCAGCACCGACTCCCGCGACGGATGCACCGGCGTCACGGCGACACCGGTGATCGCGTTGGTGGCGCAGTCGGTGAACCAGGTGATCCACGGCCTGCGGGCCCTGCCCTCGACATCGACTAGGACGGGGGCCTGCATGTGGTCGGTCTCCCACACGTGGTTGCGCCAGCTCCGTGGCCGGGTCAGGAACACATCGTGTTTCCGCGCGGCCCGCTCCCCTCCCGCGAGCCCGGCCCGCTCCCCCGGCGTCAGATCCCGCTGGATCGCCCGGTGCAGCGTCGGAATCGACGGAGGCGGCTGCCCCTCGCCCCTGGCCGCGCGAGCGGTCAACTCGCGATGCACCGCTGCGACGTTTCCCTTCCACAAGGCCAGCAGACAGCGCACTTCGGAGTGACGGAGAAGCGGTTTTTACTCTGGGCTCGCGCCCCGGGCTCTGCGGCCGCTGACGCGTCACGCTCGGCAGCGGCAAGCCACCGCCACACCGTGCGCTCGGTCACTTCCAACGACTGAGCCATCAGCCGCACATGCCGCGTTGTCAGTTGCTGGTCCTGCCGCAGAGCGAGCAGCCGGCGCACGGCAGGGCCGCGCAGCGCCGACAGGGAGGAAGAAGGCAGGCCTTGTCGGCGTCGGCTGAAAAGTGGACCAGGGGCGGCGCTTGAAAGTTGACCCCCTCCAGGGGTCTGGCTCGTTGAGTCAGGCCGGGAGGAGTGGTGATCAGCGTGGAGGACTGGGCGGAGATCCGCCGGCTTCACCGGGCCGAGCAAATGCCGGTTCGGGCGATCGCAAGGAAGCTGGGGATCGCGAGGAACACTGTCCGCAGGGCGATCGCGCACGACGCGTCGCCGAAGTATCAGCGGGCCGCGAAAGGCTCGATCGTGGACGCCGTCGAGCCGCAGATTCGTGAACTGCTCGAGCAGTGGCCTGAGATGCCGGCGACGGTGATCGCGGAACGGACCGGCTGGGACCGCGGTCTGACCGTGCTCAAAGACCGGATCCGGGACCTGCGGCCGGCTTATCGGCCTGCGGATCCGGCCTCGCGGACGGTCTATGAGCCGGGCGAGATCGGCCAGTGCGACCTGTGGTTCCCGCCGACCGACATCCCGCTCGGCTTCGGTCAGGTCGGGCGACCGCCGGTGCTGGTCATGGTCGCGGGCTACTCGCGGTGGATCACCGCCCGGATGCTGCCGTCCAGGTCGGCGGCCAACCTGATCGCCGGGCACTGGCGGCTGCTGACCGAGCTGGGCGCCGTCCCGCGGGTGCTGGTCTGGGACAACGAGGGAGCCGTCGGCTCCTGGCGGTCCGGCGGACCCCAACTCACGGATGAATTCGCCGTGTTCGCCGGACTGCTGGGCATTAAGTTCCTGCTCTGCAAGCCACGGGATCCAGAAGCCAAGGGCCTGGTCGAGCGGGCCAACGGCTATCTCGAGACGTCGTTCCTTCCCGGCCGGGTGTTCACCTCGCCAGCCGACTTCAACATTCAGCTCGCCGACTGGCTGACCAGGGCCAACCGGCGCATCCACCGCACCTTGCAGGCCCGCCCTGCGGACCGGCTGGAAGCCGACCGCTCCCGGATGCTGGCCCTGCCGCCGATCGCCCCGCCCGGCTGGTGGAAGGCATCGCTACGGCTGCCCCGGGACCACTACGTCCGCCTGGATACCTGCGACTACTCGGTGCATCCGCTGGCCGTCGGCCGCCGCATCGAGGTCTCCGCCGACCTGGACCAGGTCCTGGTGACCTGCGACGGCGTCGAGGTCGCCCGCCATGCCCGCAGCTGGGCCCGCCACCAGACCATCACCGATCCCGACCACGCGGCCGCTGCCGCCGCCGCCCGCAAGAAGGCTGGCGGCACGAAAGCGGCGCCGGTGGACGTGACGGAGGTCGAGGAACGGTCGCTGGACGCCTACGACCGGATCTTCGGCGTCATCGACGGCGGACTGAGCACGGGCGAAGGGGCGGCGTGATGAGCACGAAGAACGGCACCAACCAGGCTCGGACCAGCCGCGACGTGGGCTCCGAACTGATCTATCTGACCAAGGCGCTGAAGGCCCCGGCCCTGCGGGATGCGGCCGCCCGGCTCGCCGAGCGGGCCCGCGACGAGGGCTGGAGCCACGAGGAGTATCTGGCCGCCTGCCTGCAGAGGGAGGTCGCCGCCCGCGACTCCCACGGCGCCGAGGTCATTTCGCTGAAGGGCGACAGCTATCGCATGCGCGGCCGTGACCTCGGACGGGTTCCCGCCGCCAACACCGGGGAATGACCAACATCAACTGACGCAGCGGGGGGTCATTTTTCACCCGCCGGAATCGGCTCACATTTCAAGCGTCGCCGACAGCCCCCGTCTGCGGCTGCGCGGTGTGCGAGGGGGTGTGGGCGCTGGATGAATTCGCCAGCAATGCCGGTGAACGGCCGGCACGGGCTGCCGCACACAATGTGGCCGTGCTGATGGAGTGGCTGCGCACGCTGACCGCGATCACTCCAGCTGCGGTTCGTGTCCTGAGCTGGCAGTTGTCGTTGTCCTGGCATGGAAGGAGACTAACAGGATTGGCTGAAAAATAATCTTTCCGTCGCATGGAAGATCCGTAAGAGTGTAGAAAATTGACCTACACACGGGAGATTCTCATCATGCGTTCTCGGGTTCTGAAAGCATCGATTCCTGTCGCCCTTGGGGGCCTGCTGCTCGGAGCTGGTACGGCGCACGCCAATGAGAACTATTACCTGAGCATCGGCGGTGCGTACGGCATTGCGAGTTACTACACCGAGAGCGGTGCCAAGAAGATGAACGGCTACGTTCACGACACACTCGCTGACGGTCACTGCGCCATGCTGTGGATGGACTTCACGACCAATCCGCACCAGCATCACGACGCGCAAGCGTATATAGCTTGCGGAAACGGAAACCAGGACTGGGGGGTCGCGCGCAGCAGCACCGACTCCAACATCAACGGGATTCGGACCGCCGTGTGCATCACCGGTGTCCATGGCTGCTATGACCAGAATGGCAACCAGCAGGAATGGCCCTACGTGTCATGGGACGCGAAGACCTGCTGGTGGTATCGGGTCGACAGCCGGGCGAACGGAAAGTGCGGCGAGGGGAACCCTCTCGGGTGAGTCGGCCTGCTCGTGGCGACACGACCCCGGTCTTCTATCTCTGACCCACGGTGCAAGGTCGTGGCGGCGGAAGTTCACGCTCGCTGTCCAGTTACTGCTGAAGTCGACGCCAAAATAGCAGGCGCTGTCGACGGCCGGCACCAGCTCTGTCGGCGCCAGTTCGTCGAGGAGGCGTCCTGCCCGGCCCAGATGCTCGTGCACACCACGGCGTCCCCGTCGAGCAGGCGGTTCAGCTTCTCGGCGGCTTGGGATGACTGGTCGATGTTGACGTGTACTTCTAGATGCACGAGCCACGAGAAACACTTCTTCGGAAGCCATCTACTGATCGCGGACACGCCTTCTTGGTCGTGCCTCGCCACCGCTATACCCGCGAACCCTCCTTCTACCGCTTCTACTCCACCACCCCCGTCAGCCTCGCCGGCCTCGTCCACGTCATCTGCACCAGGTGGAAGATTGAGGTTCCCCCGAGATGCGGGAGTGGGTGTCAGAGGGTCAGATGGGTCTCGTGAGAGGAGCTCAGACGATGCCTGCCCCGAGGAAGTACCCGTTGGAGTTGCGTGAGCGTGCGGTCCGGATGTACCGGACCGCCGAGCCGAAGCCCGTGATCCGCCGCATGGCCGAGGAACTCGGCGTGCACCACGAGGCCCTGCGCAACTGGATCCGGCAGGCCGAGGCTGATGCCGGCGAACGCGACGACATGCTCACCACCGCCGAGCGGGAGGAGCTTGCCGCCCTGCGCAAGGAGAATGCACAGCTCAAGCGGGCGAATGAGGTCCTGCGGACGGCCTCGGCTTTTTTCGCGGCTCAGCTCGACCCGACCCGGTCCAGGTGACGGCGCTCGTTGACGAGCACCCGCATTTGGGGGTCGAGCCCGTACTCCGGGAACTGAACGTCCCCTCCTCCACCTGTTACCGGTGGCGCCAGGCCGGGACCGAGCCGTGCGAACGGCGCCGCCGGGACGCCGAGCTGACCGGGAGGATCCGGCAGGTCCACGACGAGTCCGGCGGGATCTACGGCTCACCGGGCGTGCACGCCGTCCTCAAGCGCGAGGGCGTCCACGTCGGCCGCAAGCGCGTCGAACGGCTCATGCGGCAGGCCGGCCTCGCCGGGATCAGCCCACGCCGGGGCAAGGGCTTCACCCGCCGCGACCCGGACGCCGACCTCGCCCCTGACCTGGTGCAACGCGACTTCACCGCGGACAGGCCGAACCGGCTGTGGGTCACCGACTTGACCATGATCCCCACCGGAGAGGGGCCGCTGTGGCTGTCCGCGATCCGCGACGCGTTCTCCCGCCGGGTGGTGGCCTGGGAGACCTCCGCCCGCGCCGACGCGGACCTGGTCCTCACCTCGCTGGAATACGCCCTGGCCAGCCGCGAAGTCGCCCCCGGCGAGCTCATTCACCACGCCGACCATGGCTGTCGATACACGTCCGTGAAGCTCACAACACGCCTGGTCAGGGCCGGGATCCAGGCATCCATGGACTCGGTCGGCGACTCGTTCGACAACGCCCTGGCGGAGAACTTGTGGATGGTCATCAAGACCGAGTGCATCCGCGGCCGCATCCTCGCCACACGTGCCGAGGGGCGAACCTCGCGCTCTTCACGTACATCGACGGCTTCTACAACCCCCGCCGCATGCTGACCCGGTGCGAGGAGCTGCGGCAGTTCTGCGACCGGTGGGAACCGAACGGTCCGGGCGTGAGGCTGTGGCTGGGGCGCGCCCCAGCCACAGCCGGCTGGCACGAGTAGCCCGCTATCAAGGCCCCGGTCGAGCGGGCCGAGACTGTGTATCCCAACGCAGCTGTCGGCGTACGCCTGAACCTGCTCAACCCCGTACAGGTGAACGTGCTCAGTTGATGATGCGCTGACCACGGGTTCTCGTCAGCCCGCAGTGGACGGTCGACAGCGTCAGCCGGCCGGGCACTTCTCATGCCACCTTGATGACAACCTTGCCCGAGGCATGACCGTTCTCGACGGTGGCAAGGGCGGCCGGGGCGTCGGAGAGCGGATGGACCGCGGTGATCACGGGTGCGAGGAGTCCGTCGAGGGCCATCAGGGCCGACCGCTCCAGGTTCTTGCGGTCGACGCGACGCTCGACGAAACGCCCACCGAGATCGGGCACAGACATATCACCCACAGCGATGACGTTGCGGGGATCCTGGGCCAGCGGAGCGACCGTCCGCAGCGAGGTGCCTCCGGCCAGGTCGACGATCCCGTCGAAGCCGTCAGGGACCAGCTCACGTGCCGCGGCGGCGACGTCCTCGGCGGTGTAGTCGATGAACCGCACCCCGATGGCCTCGGCGTGCTCGCGTTTGGCGGTACTCCCGGTGCCGATCACACGCAGCTCGCGCCCGACAGCCAGCCGGGCGACGGCGAGGCCTACCCCGCCCCCGACCCCGTTGACCAGGACCGTGGCACCGGCCGGAAGGCTGAGCTGGTCGAGCACGTCCACCGCGGTCGCCCCGGCTACTGGCAGCGTTGCCGCCACGGTCGCGGACAGACCCTCCGGGATGCGCGCGGTGTTCGGCGCGGACAGCACCGTCGTTTCGGCGTAGGTACCGCCACCGGTGAGTGCGAAGCCGAAGACCGCGTCACCCACCTGGAGCCCGTTGACGTCCTCGCCCCGGGCAAGAACGGTTCCGGCTGCCTCCATGCCCAGCACGCGGGGAAACGGACGCCCGCCGTCGAGCCCGTCGACCAGACCCGAGCGCAGAAGGTGGTCGAGGGGATTCACACCGGCGACGTCGACCTGGATCAGTACCTCGCCACGACCGGGGACAGGGGCGGGGCGATCGAAGAACTCCTGCACCTCGGGCCCGCCATACCTGCCGAAACCCCACGCCTGGCCCATCTTCCGCCGCCTCTCGTATGACCGACCCGGTGATTCCGGGCGTTGTCGCTATCCTCACCTCTGACATTGATGTGAGGGGCAACCGGCTGAGATGCAGATCACAGCATCAGGTCGACTGCGCTACCGGTTCCGAGGCCGTGGACAGCTCCGCCCGGTGTCGGCTGTTGCCCCTGATCAGCACGTCGAGTGCATCCCGGGTCTCGATCAGGTGCGCGATGTCGGCCTCGATCCGGTCGCGCTCGCGCATCATCGCCGTGAACGTCTCCTCGGCGACGCCCAGGTCGCCCGGGACGTCCACACACGGCAGCACAGTCGCGATCACCCTGCTGGACATGCCCGCGTCGAACAGCTGTCGGATGAGTGACACGCGCTGGACCGCAGCATCGGAATAGTGACGCTGCCCCGCGTCGGAGCGTGAGCTGGTCAGCAGGCCCTGCTCTTCGTAGTACCGCAGTGAGCGCGGACTCACGCCCGTGCGCTTGGACAACTTGCCTATCCGCATCTCTGAGAGCCTACGCCCGCGTGCTCCAGGTCCAGACCGCCGTCGAGTCATGGACGCTCACGGACACCCCCACGGCCGCAGGGTTGTCCTCCCCGGCCCCACGACTGGACACGTTCGTCTGTACACGCCCGAGCACTTTTCTCGGTACGCCGACAGCAGCGGAAGTGCTGTCGGTTCTCGTGAACATCGAACACCGTGCTCCTTCAGCGCCTCCCGAAGTCGTGAACCACTGCTGTCGCAACTCGTGAGCAAAGCCAGACGGGAGAGCCTCAACTCTGCTCCTGTGAGGGTGAAGCCCTGGCGCGGGAGTGGAAGTCACCCCAGCCACGCAAGGTTCGCTGCCAACCGCAGCCGGGGTGACGCTTATGCCACTACCTCTCCGAGGGAGAGGAGCGGAAGCTTGGTCGAAGCGGCGGCTGCGGTCAACGCCTGGGCAATCCGGCGGCTCTGGTAGGGCTTGGCGTAGCCGTCGAGTTCACCCACGGAGACCCAGGCGCAGACGGAGAGCTCTCCCACGGCATCGACGGGATCGCCACGGCCTTCGCCTCCTCCTCGGTGAGAACGCCTCCGTCGCAGACGACGGTCAGCCCCTCGGTGGAGCCGGTTTCCGGATTGGCCGGCACCTGGTCGAGGGCCGGGAAGTGCGTGACCTGGCGGACGAGGCCCGTCTCCTCCTTCAGCTCGCGAGACGCGGCTTCAGCGATGGACCCGCCTGCGTCGGCCGATCCGCCGGGGAGAATCCATCCGTCCTTGTAAGTCGGGTGGACCAGGAGGATGCGGCTCCCGCTGTCCCGGACGAGGACGACGGCCCCCAGGCGTCGGGGCGGAGGGTTGGTGTGGTCGGTGGGCTGGTGTCCCATAACGCCGAACACCTGTCGTGCGGTGTCGCGTACGAACTCCCCAATCTCAGGGCTCGGCATCGTGCCCGTTTCCGTAGCCATGCGATGACGCTATGAGAGGAAACGGTCACCAAGGGATACAGCTTGTACCCCTGCGTTCGTGTACCCCTGTGCAGCGGCCCCTACGGAGTCCGCAAGCTCGCGAGCGCCGTCCCGGATCGAGACTGGCGAGTGCAGCACGAGATCTGCGGCGAGCCATCGAGCCGACGGCACGTAACGCACCGCTTCCGGGGACGCTTTGAAACCCCGCTGGAGGTAGTGGAGCGACCCTGCGTGTTCACGTCGTGCGTACTGAGAGCGGGCGGCGTCGACCAAGAGGCGCGAGCGTCGCTCGACGGACGTAATGGAGTCCGGGATTGCGTCAGCAGCCCTGCGCAGGGCTGCCCCTGGCGTTCGCAGGTCCACCCCGATGGTCACAGCGTGCACCGCGACGTTCCCGGCACCGAAGGCGGTCCAGGGGTGCGCGTACCCGGTCGGCAGTTGCCTCGCGGTGCGGTCTGCCTCGTCGTGCCAGCGCCAAGCGGTACCGTCGCTGCCCTCCTGAGCAGCTGTCACGGCCGCATGCAAGCACAGAGCCCCGAAGGTGCTCCGAAGATGCTGAGAGCCGCCCTCCAGGCGCGGGCGCAAGCTCTCGGCGGCCTCCGCCGCCAGGCGAAGGGCCTCTTCCGTGTGGCCGGAGTTACGCAGGCCGTTGCCCGTGATCCAGGCAGCAAAGGCGAGCAGAACGGGGTCGTCGGACTCCTCGCAGGCCATGCGCGCACGATCCACGACGATCCAGTACAGCTCGGGCTCTGCGACGTGCGCCGAAAACTGCTGG
>NZ_WHPN01000028.1 GCF_009735685.1 Streptomyces lycii
ACCCGCTCCGGCACAGGGCGCGCCGTGTTTTCAACGCCTCCGGACCCGTTCAGCCTTGGATACCCAAAGGAAACCTTTGATGAACTGAAAGTTCCGGTGTTACCGTAAGGGCCATGTCGACAGCAGCGCACCACCTCACCCCGGGCGTCCCGCTCGTGGCGCGTCTGCACGTCGATCTGTGCCGCTGTCTGTCCGCGGCCTGTCGCCGCCTCTGACGTACGCGACCAGCAGCGGTGCCGCCCGCGCCGCCCGTACGCCCCCGCCGGGGCGCCGGGGACAGGGCCCGCCGCACCCCGTCCCCGTCATTCCCCTCCTCCCCGCCGGAGTGTGTCCGTGTCCTCCCGCCTGCCTCTGCCCAAGGTCCCCTTCTGGGCTCAGATATTGCTCGGCCTCGTCCTCGGTGTGCTGCTCGGCTGGGCCGCCCGCAGCTGGGACGTCGCCTGGCTCGTCACCACGCTCGACAAGGTCGGCAGCATCTTCGTCCAGCTGCTGAAGCTGGCCGTCGCGCCGCTCGTCTTCTTCGCCATCCTGGTGTCGATCACCAATCTCCGTAAGGTCAACAACGCCGCCCGGCTGGCCGCCCGCACCCTGCTGTGGTTCATGGCCACCTCGCTGATCGCGGTCGCCATCGGCCTCACCATCGGCCTGGTCACCAACCCGGGCGCCGGTACCGGCCTCACCCCGGAGGACGGCGCGCGTCCCGAGAGCGCCGGTTCCTGGATCGACTTCCTGACCGGCATCGTCCCGACGGACGTGATCACGCCGTTCACCGAGCTGAACGTCCTCCAGATCGTCTTCATGGCCGCCGTCGCGGGCATCGCCGCGCTCAAGCTCGGCGAGCGGGCGCAGCCGATCCTGGCCCTCAGCGAATCGGTCCTCGAACTGCTCCAGAAGGCCCTGTGGTGGGTCATCCGGCTGGCCCCGATCGGCACCCTGGGCCTGATCGGCAATGCCATCGCCAGCTACGGCTGGGACCTGATCGGCAAATACGCCACCTTCACCGCCGACGTCTACATCGGCTGCGCGCTGGTGATGTTCGGCGTGTACCCGCTGCTGCTGTCGGTGGCCGCCAAGGTCAACCCGCTCCAGTTCTTCCGCGGCGCCTGGCCCGCGATCCAGCTCGCCTTCGTCTCGCGCTCCTCGGTCGGCACGATGCCGCTGACGCAGAAGGTCACCGAGCGGCTGGGCGTGCCGCGCGAGTACGCCTCGTTCTCCGTGCCCTTCGGCGCCACCACCAAGATGGACGGCTGCGCCGCGATCTACCCGGCGCTGGCCGCGATCTTCATCGCGGAGATCTTCGGGGTGCAGCTCGGCATCGCCGACTACCTGCTGATCGTCTTCGTCTCGGTGATCGGCTCGGCGGCCACGGCGGGCCTCACCGGCGCGACCGTGATGCTGACCCTGACCCTCTCCACGCTGGGTCTGCCGCTGGAAGGCGTCGGCCTGCTGCTGGCCATCGACCCGATCCTGGACATGATGCGTACGGCGACGAACGTGGCCGGACAGGCGGCCGTGCCGGTCATCGTCGCGGCGCGCGAGAAGCTCCTCGACCACGAGGCGTACGACTCGGCGCACGCGTCCCCGATCGACGACGAGCCGGCCGGCGCCCCGTCGCGCGAGCCGCAGCCCGCAGCGGCCACCGCCTGACGGCCGGGGCGGCGGCCGCCGTCTGACGGCCACCCCGACGATCAGGCGGTGGCGGTCACCGTTCCGCGGCGGCCCGGGGCGGCGGGGGCCGTGCCGCCCCCGCCGGCGGCTTCCGCCGTCCCCGCCCCGCGCCGTCCCCCGCCGTCCCCCGCCGTCCCCCGCCGTCCCGCGTCGGGAGTCCGCCGGACCGTGTCCCGGAGTGCCCCGGCCTCACACCAGAGGCCGGGGCACTGTCCGTGCGTTCCGCCGCGAGGGGCGCGGGCACGGTGGCTCGCAGGGCCGGGAGCGGTACGGGCGCGGTGGCTCGTGAGGCCGGGAGCGGCACGGGTTTGGGCTCCGGACCGTCGGGCATGCATGAGTCATGCATGACAGGGCTCGTACGGCCAATCTGCTGGGCGCCACCACCCTCGCCCTGAGCGACCTCGCCCTCGCCGGGGCCGCACGGGACGCCGGTGTCAGCGCCAGCGGTGCCGCGGCTCTGGTGTCGCTGTCCTCCGCGCCCGGGCTCGGCGTCACGGAGCTGGGCCGCCGGATCGGGCTGTCCCAGTCCGCCGCGGCGCGCATGGTGGACGCACTGGTGGCCAACGGCCTGGTCGAACGGTCGCCGACAGCGGGGCGCCAGGTCTCCGTGGCGCTCACCCCGTCCGGCGCCCGGACGGTGCGGCGACTGCTCTCGGTGCGCGGCGGCCGGCTGGCCGCGGCGCTGGCGGTGCTGGACGACGACGAACAGGACCTGCTGGCGGGGCTGCTGGGGAAGCTGCTGACCGGGCTCCACGGCGAGGCCGGCAGCGCGGACCTGATGTGCCGCCTGTGCGACCGGGACGCCTGCGTGCGGAACGCGGCCTGCCCCGTCGGCCGGGCCGAGCGGGAACGCGGGAGCTGACCGGTGGGCGCGCTGCTCGCGCTGGCCTCGGCGGTGTTCTACGGCATCGCCGACTACGCCGGCGGTCTGTTGTCGCGCCGGGCCGGTTTCGCGGTCGTCGCCCTCACGGGGCAACTCGGCGGTCTCGTCCTCACGGCGTCGGCCGCCCCGTTCGTGCCCGCCCCGGGCCTGGACGCGGCGGACGCCGCCTGGGGCGCACTGTCCGGTGTCGGGACCGGAGCGGGGATGCTCTTCCTGTACCGGGGGCTCAGCCGCGGGGCGATGAGCGTGGTCGTGCCGGTGAGCGCCGTGGGTGGCGTCGCGCTGCCCGTCGTGGCCGGTGTGGTCCTGCTGGGGGACCGGCCGTCGGCGGTCGCCTGGCCGGGGATCCTGGTGGCCGTACCGGCACTGTGGCTCGTCTCGCGGCCGAGGACCGGCACCGGATCGGTGGCCGGGGTCCCGGACGCACTCGTCGCCGGTGCCGGGATCGCCCTGCAGTACCTCGCGCTCGCGCAGGCGGGCCCGGAGTCGGGCATCTGGCCCGTGGTCGCGGGGCGCCTCGCCGCCGTGATCACCGTGCTGCCGCTGGTCCGGTCCTCCGGTGAACGGCACCGGCCGCCCCGGGGCATTCTGCTCCCGGCGGCGGCCACGGGGGCTGTCGCCGCGCTCGCGCTCGTCTGCTATCTGCTGGCGGCGGGGCGGGAACTGCTCACCGTGGCGGTCGTCCTCTCCTCGCTCTACCCGGTCGTTCCCGTTCTGCTCGGCGTCACCCGGCTCCGCGAACGGCTCACCGGGCTCCAGACCGCCGGCCTCGGCGGGGCGGGTCTCGCCATCGCCCTGCTCACCCTCGCCTGACCGGAGACTGCCGTACGGAATTGCCGCGGCGCCGCCGGTCCCCGGGCTGTACGGTGCCGGGCATGACGGCCCCGACGCTCCACCTCACCTGCGGCCTGCCCGGGGCCGGCAAGACGACCCTGGCCCGGGCGCTCGAACGCGAACACCGCGCCCTGCGGCTGACCGCCGACGAATGGATCCACCGGCTCTACGAGGGCGCCACGGACGCCGGGTTCGACGCCGCCCGCGACCCGGTCGAGGCCGTCCAGTGGGACGTCGCCCTGCGGGCGCTGGAGCTGGGCTGCGACGTGGTGCTGGACTGGGGGCTGTGGTCGCGCGAGGAGAGGACCCGCTGCCGGCGCGCGGCCCGGGCGCTCGGGGCGCGGGTGGAGCTGTGGTTGCTCGATCCGCCGGTCGAGGAGCTGTGGCGACGCCTGGAGCGGCGCAACTCCGCCGGCACCGAGGGCACGTTCCGGATCGGGCGGGAGCTGCTGGATCTCTACACGACGCGTTTCGAGCGCCCCGGACCGGACGAACTCGCCGAGTTCGACGGCCGCGGCCGCGGTTGCGGCTGCGGCGGCGCGAACCCCGGCTCCGGGGAGGACGGTTGGGGCGGCGCGAGCCCCGGCCCCGGGAAGGGCGCTTCCGGCGGCGGTCCCGAGGGTGCCGCTTCGGGGGAGGCCGAGGCCGGGCCCGGGGGCGGCCGGGGTGTCAGCTCCCGTGCCGGTGGTCCTGCGGCCTGATGTCGATGTCGCGCAGACCCTGGTCCCGGGTCTCGGTGCGCTCCTCGGTGCGGTGACCCCGGGCGATGTAGTCGCGCACGACCAGCTCGACGGCCTCCTGCGGGCTGCCGACCCCCGCGAGCACCATCACCTCCACGACCAGCCCGGCGTCCAGCGTGACGGTGACCTCGGCCATGAGTTCCCCCTCGGTGAAGGCGCGATGCGATGATTCGCCGGTCCGCCGGAATGAAGGACGGTTCCCGGACGGTACAGGTTGCCCCCGGGGAGCGCGACGGTCGTGCGCGGGCCGTGCGCGGCGGTTTTCCGCCGGTCCGGCCGGGTGCCGGCGACCGGCGTGTGCGCCGGCGGGCCGGGACGTAAACTTACCGTCGAGTAACCATGGTGGAGGGGCGGACAGTGGCGAGTACGACCAAGGGCAGGCGGCTGCCGCGTGCGGTGCGCGAGCAGCAGATGCTCGACGCGGCCGTGACGACCTTCGCCCGGCGCGGGTACGGCGCCGCGTCGATGGACGAGATCGCCGAGCTGGCCGGGGTCTCGAAGCCGCTCGTCTATCTCTATCTGCACTCCAAGGAGGAGCTGTTCAGCGCCTGCGTCCGGCGCGAGGCCGACGCGCTGGTGACCGCGGTGCGGGCCGCCGTCGAAGGGCCCGACGCGCCCGCCGACCGGCAGCTGTGGAGCGGGCTGCGCGGCTTCTTCGCGCACACCGCGGAGCGGCCCGACGGCTGGGCGGTCCTCTACAACCAGGCCCGCACCCACGGTGAGCCCTTCGCGGGCGAGGTGGCCGCGATGCGCGAGGAGATCATCACCTTCGTCACCCAGCTCATCGCCGCGGCGGCCCGGGAGGACGACTGCGTGCCGGACCTGACGGACCGCGACGTGGCAGGGCTGGCGTACGCCCTCGTCGGCGCGGCCGAGTCGATGGCCGGCTGGGCCAACGGCGCGGAGGGCTCCGGGGAGTCGGCGAAGGAGACGGCCGCGCTGCTGATGAACTTCGCCTGGGCGGGCCTGGCCAACCTGATGGAGGGCCGCCCGTGGACCCCGCCGCGGGGCGGCCGCCGGACATCGGGGGCGTCGACGGCAGCGGCACCGGGGTCGGTACCGGGGCCGGCACCGGGGCCGGCGTCGGGGTCGGAAGCCGCTCCCGGGTCGTAAGCGGGGTCGGCAGCGCGATCAGGATCCTGGTCGGCATCGGGATCGGTGGCGGCACCGGAATCGGAATCGGCGGAGGGAGCCGCGGGCTGAGGCGCCGGAGGGTCCCGACCCGGGCGGGCCTGCGCCGGAGTGCGGATCGTGCCGGGGTGGTCGGCGGGCGTCTCGGGCGGGTGGCCGGTCTCGGACCGGCGTCCGTCTCGGACCGGCGTCCGTCTCGGGGGTGGGCGGCTGTCTGGGCGTCGTCTCGGTCGTCGTCTCGGGGCGGTGCGCCTCAGCCGCGGTCCGTCTCAGTCGCGGTCCGTCTCGGCCGAGGGCGCGCCGCAGCCGCCGTGGGCCGCAGCCGTGGTGGACCGCAGCCGCCGTGGGTCTCAGCCGGGGTGCGCCTCCGGCGTCGTGGGTCTCAGCCGGGGTGCGCCTCCGGCGTCGTGGGGCTCAGCCGGGGTGCGCCTCCGGCGTCGTGGGTCTCAGCCGGGGTGCGCCTCGGTCGTCGTCCGGGTCGGTCGGGGCGCGCCCCACCGCGTCCGGGTCGGTCGCCGTCCCGCTACCAGTCGCCGTCCGTCGTCACCCTGCCCCGCAGATGCGTCCGGGAGCCGTCCCGGCCGCCGCGCAGTTCGAAGTCCGTGCCGAGCCTGCCGTACGAGACCGTGGCGGGCAGCAGCACCGGGGCGCGGAACTCCGCCCGTACGGTGACGTTCCGCGCCGAGGAGGCCCCCGTCTCGGCCACGCAGCGGGCGAAGGTCCACATGCCGTGCGCGATCGCCCGCCGGAAGCCGAGCAGCCGGGCGGTCAGCGGATACAGGTGGATCGGGTTGTAGTCGCCGGAGACGGCGGCGTGCCGGCGCCCGAGGTCGGCGCCGAGGTCCCAGCGGGCCGCGACGGGCAGCGGCTCCCGGGGCTCCGGTGAGTCGGCGGACTCCGGCGAGTCCGCGGGCTTCGGTACGTCCGTACGCCGCCCGGTTCGGTGCCGGGCCAGATAGGTGCTGCGGTCGGACCAGACCGGCTCGCCGTGGAGCCGGGCCTCGGTGACGATCTCCGCCTCGGTGCCCCGGTGATGGGGTCGCAGCCCGGCCGCGTACACGGTCAGCTCGGGGCGGTCGGCGGGGCTCAGCGGGCGGTGCTGGGTGATCGCGATCCCGGTGTGCACGAGGCCGAGGAGCGGCAGCGGGAAGCCGCGGTCGCCCATCAGCCGGGCGGCGAGCGGGAAGCCGAGGATGTGCGGATACGTGATCGGCAGCGGGTCGGTCTCCCGGAAGCCGCACACCCGGGCGTAGCGGATGACGCGTGCGGCGTCGATCCGGGCGGCGGGCAGCACGAGCCGGGTTCCGGGCAGCGGGGCGTCCGCCGAGGGCCGTTTGCCGATGCCGGTCACGACCCCGCGTCCGAGCGCGGGCATGAGAAGCGGGGACCGGGCGAGTTGCTGGGTGCTCATGGGATTCCTCGTCGTCGGTGCGTCGGTGCGTCGGTGCGTCGGTGCGGTGGTGCGGTGGTGCGGTGGTGCGGTGTGGTGGGTGCCGTGCGGTGGCGAGGTGCGGTGTCGTGCGGTGGTGCGAGGTGCGGTGCCGTGCGGTGGTGCGGTGTCGTGCCGAGGGCGGCGGGCGGCGGGCGGGGGAGAGGGGCGCCGGGGAGAAGGCTCTCGGGCCGGGAGGGGCCGCACCCCGCGGGCGCCGTCCGGCCGGCCTCCGCTCGGCCTGTTGAGTGCGGTCTCCGGCGGCTGGTCGGGAGGGCGCATATCCCAGGCGTCGGATGCCCGGCGTCGCACCCACGGCGTCGCACTGCGGCCTCGGATGCCCGGTGCCGGGTGCCCGATGCCCGGCCCCCGGCGCCGGGGACGCGTGCCGTGTGCGAAGGAGCCGTGTCCCCGGCGGGCCGCGGGCCGGCGGGCCCCGGCGCCCGGGCCCGCCGACCCCGCGCCCCCGCGCGGCCTAGGCGCCCAGCAGGCTCTGCCCGCACACGCGCACCACCTGGCCGTTCACCGCGCCCGACGCGGGCTGCGCCAGCCAGGCCGTCGTCTCGGCCACGTCCACCGGCAGGCCGCCCTGGCCCAGCGAGTTCATCCGCCGGCCCGCCTCGCGGATGAAGAACGGCACGGCCGCCGTCATCCGCGTCTCGATGAACCCGGGCGCGACCGCGTTGACCGTCACCCCGTGCTCGGCGGCGGCGCGCGGCGCCAGTGAGCGGGTGAAACCGATGATCCCGGCCTTGCTCGCCGCGTAGTTCGTCTGCCCGGTGTTCCCCGCGATGCCCGCGATCGAGGCGGTGGCCACGATCCGCCCGGTGCCCCGCCGCAGGACTCCGGCCCGCAGCAGGTCGTCGGTCACCCGCAGCACGCTGCCGAGGTTGACGTCGAGCACCTGGTCCCAGCGGTCGGCGGCCATGTTGGCGAGCCTGCGGTCGCGGGTGATCCCGGCGTTGTGCACCAGCACGTCCAGCCGGCCGGCGCCGGAGCCCTCCGAGCTTTCAGAAGCGAAGGAGCCCTCGGGGCCGACGGAAACACCGCCGCCTCCGGGTTCCCCGGGAAGCGCCGCGGCGATCCGCTCCGCCGCGTCCGCGGCCGTGATGTCGAGCGGCAGGGCCGTACCGCCCAGCCGTCCGGCGAGCGCCCGCAACTCCTCCTCCGCCGACGGGACGTCCAGGCACACGACGTGCGCCCCGTCCCGCGCCAGCGTCTCGGCGACCGAGGCGCCGATGCCCCGCGCACAGCCGGTGACCAGCGCCGTACGTCCGTCCAGCGGCCGCGCCCAGTCCGCCGGCGGCAGCTCCCCGGTGGCCGCCGGGGCGAACTCGCCGACGGTGACCGGCTGCCCGCTGACGTACGCCGACCTGGGCGACAGCAGGAAGCGCAGGGTGGACTCGGCGGCACCGGCGGCCGTCCCGGGCGCCAGCCGCACGAGGTTCACCGTGCGCTCCCGGCCGATCTCCTTGCCGAGCGAGCGCACGAAGCCGTCGAGCGCCTGCTGGGCCGCGGCCTGGTGGTGGTCCGCCGGGTCGGGTACGGAGCCGACGACGACGATCCGGCCGCCCGCGGCCACCCCGCGGACCACGGGATGGAGCGCGCCGTACAGCTCGTGCAGCGTGCCGGTGCCGCTCACCCCGGTGGCGTCGACGACCACCGCACCGGTCCGCGGGGTCCGGCCGGGCGCGTCCGCCGCGCCGGTGCCGCCCGCACCGGCCGTCCGGACCGGCAGTCCCGTGCGCCCGAGCACGTCGCCCAGCCCCGGACACGGCTCGCCGGCCGTGAGCCACAGCAAGTCCCCGTCGAGCGCGGGGTGCTCGGCCGACCAGCGGCGCAGCGGCGCGGGCTGCGGCAGCCCCAGCCGACGGGTCAGGAAGCGTCCGGGGCCGGTGCCGGCGAAACGAAGATAGCGATCGGCCATTGGCCAACTCCTCACCCTGGCGTAAATTTACTTCCGAGTAAGGTTACTGCCGGGTCAGGAGCTGGTCGAGATGAGTCCCCGTAATGCCGTCCTCGCGCCGCAGGTCCGGCGCGTAGCCGTCCTCGGCGGGAGCAGGATCCCGTTCGCCCGGTCCGACGGGCCGTACGCGACCGCCTCCAACCAGCAGATGCTGGCCGCCGCGCTCGGCGGGCTCGTCGAACGGTTCGACCTGGCGGGCAGGCAGGTCGGCGAGTTCGTCGCGGGCGCCGTCCTCAAGCACAGCCGCGACTTCAACCTGGCCCGGGAAACCGTCCTCGGCAGCGAGCTGGACCCGCGCACCCCCGCGTACGACATCCAGCAGGCCTGCGGCACCGGCCTGCAGTCCGTCATCGCCGCCGCCAACAAGATCGCGCTCGGCCAGACCGACTCGGCGATCGCCGGCGGCGTCGACACGGCCAGCGACGCGCCGCTCGCCCTGAACGACGAACTGCGCAGGACGCTGCTCGCCGCCCGCCGCGCCAAGTCCCTCGGCGCCCGGCTCCGGGAACTGGCCCGCCTCCGGCCGGGTCAGCTCGTGCCCGAGATCCCGCGCAACGCCGAACCCCGCACCGGCCTGTCGATGGGCGAGCACGCGGCCCGTACCGCCAGGGAGTGGGGCATCGGACGCGAGGCACAGGACGCGCTGGCCGCCGCGAGCCACCAGCGGCTCGCCGCCGCGTACGAACGCGGCTTCCTGCACGACCTGGTGGTGCCCTTCCGCGGCGTCGCCCGCGACCAGAACCTGCGCCCCGGCTCGACGGTCGAGAAGCTGGCGCGGCTGGAGCCCGTGTTCGGCGTGGAGGCGGGCGACGCCACCATGACCGCGGGCAACTCGACGCCGCTCACCGACGGCGCCGCGACCGTGCTGCTCGCTAGCGAGGAGTGGGCGGACGAGCACGGCTTCGAGCCGCTGGCCTACCTCACCGCGTACGAGACGGCTGCCGTGGACTACGTGCACGGCGAGGACGGCCTGCTGATGGCCCCGGCGCACGCGGTGCCGAGGATGCTGGAGCGCGCCGGGCTGGGGCTCGGCGACTTCGACCTGATCGAGATCCACGAGGCGTTCGCCTCCCAGGTGCTGGCGACGCTCGCGGCCTGGGAGAAGCGGGGCCTGCCGCCCGTCGACCGGAACCGGCTCAACGTGGCCGGCTCCTCCCTCGCCACCGGACACCCGTTCGCCGCGACCGGTGCGCGCATCGTCGCGACCCTCGCCAAGCTGCTCGCCGAACGGGACGCGCCCGGCCGGGGCCTGATCTCGGTCTGCGCCGCCGGCGGCCAGGGTGTGACGGCCGTCCTGGAGCGCCCCTGAGGACGTACGGCACCACCGTGGGAGCACCACCGCGGGGCAGCACCTCCGCGGGGGCACCACCGCGGCGACCCACCCCGGGCCGCATCACGCCCCCACGCCGCCGCCGAGCACATCCCGCCGCCCCCGCATCCCGGAACCACCGCCGGCCGCCCCCGGCATCCCCGAGCCACTCCCGCCGACCCGCGGCCCCGGCCGCACCCGCCGCCCCGGAGCCCAACACCCGCCGACCTCGATGGCCACACCCGCACGACCCCGCTGATCCCGCCCGCCCCCGCCCGTAACCCCCCGCGGGCGGGGCAACCGGGCCCGGCCGTCCCGCCGGACGCGTCGGCCGGCCCGCCGAGACAAGAGGAGACGCTCGTGTCCCGTACGACAACCGGTCCGAACAGCCGGCAGGCGCCCCCCACGCCGGAGCCGTCGCTCACCCGGGTGGGCGGGGTGGTCCGCGAGGTCGCCGTGCCACCGCTCGTGCCGCCCGTCGAGCAGGGCTCGCTGGCCGACATCCCGTTCCACAACGCGGCCGAGGCGCCCGCCGAGATTGTCCTCGGCCGGGAGCAGGAGGACGGAAGCTGGCGCGACGTGTCGGCCGCGACCTGGGCGAACGAGGTGCTCGCCGTCGCCAAGGGCCTGATCGCCCACGGTCTCGCCCCCGGCGACCGGCTCGCCATCATGGCCCGCACGACCTACGAGTGGACCCTGCTCGACTTCGCCGCCTGGGCCGCCGGACTGGTCACCGTCCCGATCTACCCGACCTCCTCGGCCTCCCAGGCCCGCTGGATCATCCAGGACTCCGGAGCCGTCGCCTGCGCCGTGGAGGAGGTCACCCAGGCCCGGCAGCTCAGCTCCGTGCGCCAGGACGTGCCGCACCTCGAACACCTCTGGCAGTTCGACACCGACGCCGTCGCCAAGCTCGTCGCCGCCGGCCGCGGCGTACCGGACCGGGAGGTGGCCGCCCGCCGCGCCGCGCTCGGCCCCGACAGCGTCGCCACCCTGATCTACACCTCGGGCACCACCGGCCGCCCCAAGGGCTGCGTCCTCACCCACGGCAACTTCTTCGCCGAGGTCGACAACGCCGTCGAACTGCTGCACCCGGTCTTCAAGTCGGTCAGCAAGGAGCCCGCCTCCACCCTGCTGTTCCTGCCGCTGTCGCACGTCTTCGGGCGGATGGTCGCGATCGGCTGCCTGCGCGCCCGGGTCCGCCTCGGACACGCCCCGAGCATCGCCACCGAGGACCTGCTGGCCGACCTGGCCGGCTTCGAGCCGACCTTCCTGCTCGCGATCCCGTACGTGCTGGAGAAGGTGTACAACACCGGCCGGGCCACCGCCGAGAAGATGGGCCGCGCCTCCTCGTTCGACCGGGCCGCGCGGATCGCGCGGCGGTACGGCGAGGCCCGGGAGGCCGAGCAGCACGGGACCGGACCCGGCCCGGGCCTCGGCCTGCGCGCCGCCCGCGCCCTCTACGACCCGCTGGTCTACCGCCGCATCCGGGCCGCCCTGGGCGGCAAGGTCCGTTACGCCATCTGCGGCGGCTCGCCGCTGGGCCACCGGATGGCCGCCTTCTACGCGGGCGCGGGCATCGAGATCTTCGAGGGCTACGGCCTCACCGAGACGACCGCGGCCGCCACCGTCACCCCGCCGCTCAAGCCCAGGCTGGGCACCGTGGGCCGGCCGCTGCCGGGCACCGCGGTGCGGATCGCGGACGACGGCGAGGTGCTGCTCCGCGGCGGCCAGGTGTTCAGCGGATACTGGGACGCGGCGACCGGCACCGCCGTACGGGGCGAGGAGACGCTGCCCGGCGGCTGGTTCGCCACCGGGGACCTCGGCACCCTCGACGACGACGGCTACCTCGGCATCACCGGCCGCAAGAAGGAGATCATCATCACCGCGGGCGGCAAGAACGTCGCCCCGGCGCCGCTGGAGGACCGGATCCGGGCGCACCCGCTGGTCAGCCAGTGCCTGGTGGTCGGCGACGACCGCCCGTACGTCGCCGCGCTGATCACGCTGGAACCGGACGGGCTCGGGCACTGGCGGCAGATGACGAAGAAGCAGGACGTGCCGATCGGCGATCTGGTGCACGACCGGGAACTGCTGGCCGACATCCAGCGCGGGGTGGACGAGGCCAACACGGCGGTCTCCCGGGCCGAGTCGATCCGCCGCTTCCGGGTGCTGCCGGCGGACTTCACCGAGGAGGGCGGGCATCTGACGCCGTCCCTGAAGCTCAGGCGGCGGGAGATCGAGCGGGACTTCCACGCGGAGATCGAGGAACTCTACCGGCGCGGGGACTGAGCCGGGGCGGGGCTGCGGGGCGGGGCTGCGGGGCCGGGACGGGGCTTTCGGGGCCGGCCCGGGGCGCGGGTTCCGGGCCGGGGCGCGGGTTCCGGGCCGGCCGGGGACCCGGAGCTGTCCGGGCGCCGGGCCGTCCTGCCCGGGTGTCGAGTTGCCCGGCTGTCCGGCAGCCCGGGCCGGTGCGATGCCGGGCCGGTGCCGGGCCCGCCCGGGGCCCCGTCGTGCCCACGGGCAGGAGCCCGGTCCCCACGCTGCGGCGAGGGGACCGGGCTCCTTGGGTACTGCGCGTCGACCGCGATCAGTCGACTCCGGTGGATCCGAGGATCAGACCGGGGTGACGTTCTCCGCCTGCGGGCCCTTCGGGCCCTGGGTGACGTCGAAGTTCACGGTCTGGTTCTCCTCGAGGGAGCGGAAGCCAGACGCGTTGATCGCGGAGTAGTGGACGAAGACATCGGGGCCGCCGCCGTCCTGGGCGATGAAGCCGAAGCCCTTCTCGGCGTTGAACCACTTGACGGTTCCGGTAGCCATAAAGCCCTCCTTGGGCCAAAGGGTTGCCCTGCTCCAGAACCTGCAAGAAGTCTGAAAACTACAAAAGCCTGCGGAGTCACATGATCCGCAGGCTCTGTACTGCAAGGGAAACCAAACTGCAACTTGCGGCGAGCCTAGCACGCAGTCTTGGCGGCAGGAAAGAGGCGAAGATCACTCGATGGTGGGGTGTATCGGGCGCTCTGTCCGCTCTTTGACCTGCGTCTCGGCATTCCGCCGCCCTTCGCTCCCACCCCGCGCGCGTCGCGTCCGCGGCGGCTCCGGTCCCGTGCCCCGGCCGGCCGGCCGCCCCGGCGCCGGTCCCGCGCGGGGACGGGGGCTAACCTCACGATGTGGACCATTCCGACCGAGCTGACCGTGCCGACCGAGCTGACCGTGCCGACCGAGCTGACCGAGCTGACCGAGCTGACCGAGCTGACCGGACCGCCGACGACCACCGTCGTGACCGGCCCCGCGTCGGCCACATCCAGTTCCTCAACTGCGTACCCCTCTACTGGGGCCTCGCGCGCACGGGCACGCTGCTCGATCTCGATCTGCGCAAGGACACCCCGGAGAAGCTCAGCGAGCAGCTGATCCGCGGCGAGCTGGACATGGGACCGGTCACCCTCGTGGAGTTCCTGCGGAACGCCGGCGACCTCGTGGCCCTGCCCGACATCGCCGTGGGCTGCGACGGACCGGTGATGTCCTGCGTCATCGTCTCGCAGGTGCCGCTCGACGAGCTGGACGGCCGCCGGGTGGCGCTCGGCTCGACCTCCCGCACCTCCGTACGCCTCGCCGAGCTGCTGCTCGCCGAGCGCTACGGCGTCGCGCCCGACTACTACACCTGCCCGCCCGATCTGCGGCTGATGATGCGCGAGGCCGAGGCCGCCGTGCTGATCGGTGACGCGGCGCTCCGGGCCGCCCTGCACGAGGCACCGAAGCTCGGGCTCCAGGTGCACGACCTAGGGCAGATGTGGAAGGAGTGGACGGGGCTGCCGTTCGTCTTCGCGGTCTGGGCGGCGCGGCGCGACTACCTCCGGCGGAGGCCGGAGTTCGTGCACCGGGTGCACCAGGCGTTCCTGGAGTCCCGGGACCTGTCGCTGGAGGAGGTCACCAAGGTCGCCGAGCAGGCCGCCCGCTGGGAGTCCTTCGACGCGGAGGTCCTGGAGCGCTACTTCACCACGCTCGACTTCCGGCTCGGGCCGGAACAGCTCGCGGGCATCACGGAATTCACCCGCCGGACCGGCCCGACGACCGGATACCCGGCCGACGTCGAGGTCGCCCTGCTCGGCGACCCGCCCGCGGGGATGTGACCGGCCGGCGCCTCCGCGGCACGACCGCTCGCACCACCGGGCCGTGACCGCTCGCACCGCCTCGGCACGGCCGTTCGCGCCGCCGCGACATGACCGCTCGCGCCGCCGGGCCGTGATCCGCCTGCGCCGCCGGGACGGCGCCGCAGGACGCCCGGGCCGCGGCCGCGCCGCCCGCTCCGTATCGGCCCTTCGGGCGGGCGCGACGGGCTCCTAGACTGGCCGCGGCGCCGCACCGGGAGGCGGCGCGGCACGAGCCGAGGGGGACCGCTGATGCAACCGCTGGTCGTGGACGACCCGCGCACCGTCGGCCCGTACCGGCTGCTGGGCCGGCTCGGCTCCGGCGGCATGGGCCGGGTCTATGTGGGCCGCAGTTCCGGCGGCCGGACGGTCGCGGTCAAGGTGGTGCATCCGCACTTCGCGTCCGACGAGCAGTTCCGGGCGCGCTTCCGGCGCGAGGTCGACGCCGCGCGCCGGGTCGGCGGCGACTGGACCGCGCCGGTGCTCGACGCCGGTGCCGACGACCGGATCCCCTGGGTGGCCACCGGTTACGTCGCCGGACCGGCCCTGGGCCAGGCGGTGGACGCCGTCGGGGCGCTGCCCGGGCACACCGTACGGGCCCTGGGCGCGGGCCTGGCCGAGGCGCTGGCCGCCGTGCACGCGCTCGACCTCGTGCACCGCGACGTGAAGCCGTCCAACGTGCTGCTCACCATGGACGGCCCGCGCCTCATCGACTTCGGCATCGCCCGCGCCACCGACGGCACCGCCTCGCTCACCGCGAGCGGCGTCTCCATCGGCTCACCCGGCTACATGTCCCCGGAACAGATCCTCGGCCACGACGTCACGGGCGCCTCCGACGTCTTCTCGCTCGGCGCCGTGCTCGCCTTCGCCGCCCGGTCCCGCGAACCGTTCCCCGGGACCGGCTCGGCCTCCCTGCTCTACAAGGTCGTGCACGAGGAGCCCGAACTCGACGGGCTGGACGGCGAGCTGCGCGACCTGGTCGCGGCCTGTCTGGCCAAGGACCCGGCGGACCGGCCGGCCCCGGCCGAGATCACCCGGCGGCTCGCCCCGCCGGAGGGCGTGGGGGAGTACGTACGGAGCGGGTGGCTGCCCGGGGCGCTGGTGGAGCAGGTCGGACGGCGGGCGGTGGAGCTGCTCGGCCTGGAGGCCGCGCCGGATCCGGCGGCTCCCGGGCAGGACGTCCCGGGTGAGGCCGTGACCGGGCAGGACGTCCCGGGTCGGGACGTCACCGGGCCGGAGGCACGGGAAGCCGCGGGCGCCGGGCGGGACGTCCCGGGTCAGGTCCCCGGAGCGTCGTCCCCAGAAGCAGCGGGCCCGGGTGCGGGAGGCTCCGGCGCCGGTGCGGAAGCTCCGGGCGCCGGTGCCCAGGCGGCCGCTCCGGCCGGGACGCCCGGTGCCTGGCCGCCGGCCCCGCCGCCGCGGCCACAGCCCCCGCAGCACTCCGGGCTGGTGACGATGCCGCCCGCGCAGTATCCGGGCCGGGACCGGGAGGAGGCCCCGGCCTCGGACGGCTTCGGGCCGCCGCACCACTCGTACGCCCACGGTGTCCCCGGAGCGGGAACGGCGTCGCCCTCGGACCGGCCCGGGGCCGCACCGGCGCCCGCGGACCCGCCCGGGGCCGCTCCGGTGCCCGGCAGCCCGGGCGCCGCGCACGGCTCCGTACCGGCCCAGGGGCCGGCCGGGCCCGGCTTCTCCTTCTCCGCCTCCGCGACCGCCACCCGCCCCCCGGGCCCGGCAGCCGCACGGCCCGGCAAGCGGCGCCCGCGCCGGGTGAGCTGTGTCATGGCCGTCTCGATCGCGGCGGCGCTCGCCGTCGGCACGCCCACCGTGCTCTTCGGCGACCTGCTGCCCGGCTTCGGCGGCGGTGGCGGCGACCACACGGCGAACCCTCCCGGCGACACCGGCGAGGACGGCGGCGACGCCTCGGAACGCCCGGAGCAGGCCGTTCCCGCGGGCTTCACGGGCACCTGGCAGGGCGCCGTCGAGCAGAGCAACGGCTTCCCCAACGGCAACCTCACCGTCGTGGTGAAGAAGGGGCAGAAGGGCGATCAGGTGGCCCGGCTGACGTACTCGATGCTCTCCGCCTCCTGCCACGCGAAGGGCGAACTCGTGGCGGCCGCCGAGAAGAAGATCACGCTGCGCGAGACCACCGACGACACCAAGGACAACCCGTCCGGGCTCTGCACGGGCGACACGGCCACCGTCACGCTCACCCTCACCGGCAAGGACCGGCTGGCCTACGCGTCGGACGACGAGCGGGGCGGCGAGCCCAGGGCCGACCTGCGCCGCGCCGACGGCTGAGGACAGCCGCGCCGACGGCTGAGGGACACGAGAGGCCGCCGGGCGCCGTGCGCCGAGGCGCTGCCCGGCGGCGGGGAACCGTCCGCCGGGCTGCCCCACGGCCCCTTCCGGGGCTGTCCGCGGGCTGGCGTAGGCTGGATCGGTCCGCAGAGAACCTTCCGAAAGGGACGCCCCGGTGCCCGAGAACGCTGACCACGCGGGTTCAGACCACGCAGCCGTACTCGACCGTGCCGCGCAGGGCGGTCGCATCACCCCGGAGGAAGCGCTCGACCTCTACCGCTCCGCGCCGCTGCACGCCCTGGGCGCCGCGGCCGACGCCGTGCGCCGCCGCCGGTACGCCGGCACCGAGCACATCGCGACGTACATCATCGAGCGGAACATCAACTACACCAACGTCTGTGTGACGGCGTGCAAGTTCTGCGCCTTCTACGCCGCCCCGAAGGACACCGCGAAGGGCTGGACCCGGGACCTGGACGACATCCTGCGCCGCTGCGCGGAGACCGTCGAGCTGGGCGGCACCCAGATCATGTTCCAGGGCGGACACCACCCGGACTTCGGCGTCGAGTACTACGAAGAGCACTTCGCCGCGATCAAGAAGGCGTTCCCGCAGCTGGTCATCCACTCCCTCGGGGCCTCCGAGATCGAGCACATGGCCCGGATCTCCGGCGTCTCCGCCGAGGAGGCGATCCGCCGCATCCACGCCGCCGGGCTCGACTCCTTCGCCGGGGCCGGCGCCGAACTGCTGCCCGCCCGGCCGCGCAAGGCGATCGCGCCGCTCAAGGAGTCCGGCGAGCGGTGGCTGGAGATCATGGAGATCGCGCACGGGCTGGGCGTGGAGTCCACCTCCACCATGCTGATGGGCACCGGTGAGACCAACGCCGAGCGGATCGAGCATCTGCGGATGATCCGCGACGTGCAGGACCGCACCGGCGGCTTCCGCGCCTTCATCCCGTACACCTACCAGCCGGAGAACAACCACCTGAAGGGGCAGACGCAGGCGACGCTCTTCGAGTATCTGCGGATGATCGCCATCGCCCGTCTCTTCCTGGACAACGTCGCCCACATCCAGGGCTCCTGGCTCACCACCGGCAAGGAGGTCGGCCAGCTGTCGCTGCACTACGGCGCGGACGACCTCGGCTCCGTGATGCTGGAGGAGAATGTCGTCTCCTCGGCGGGCGCCCGGCACCGCTCCAACCGCATGGAGCTGATCGAGCTGATCCGCTCGGCCGGCCGCGTCCCCGCCCAGCGGGCGACCACGTACGAGCACCTGGTGGTGCACGACGACCCGGCGAACGACCCGGTGGACGACCAGGTCGTGTCGCACCTGTCGTCCACGGCCATCGAGGGTGGCACGGCGCACCCGGAACTCAAGCTCGTCCGGGCCAACTGACGGGCGCACCGACAGGCGTACCGACCGGTGCACCGACAGGCGTACCGACGGGCGAACCCACAGGCGAACCGACTGGCGGACCGGCAGGCTCACGGCGAGGCGGACTGGCAGGCGCACGGAGAGGCAGCAGGGCCTGATGCTCACCATCCACCGGGTCCGCGGGCTGAGCTTCACGCACGGCGAGGCCGCGCGCCCGGGGCACGACGCGCTGGTCGTCGAGGGCGACCGGATCGAGGCCATCGCCCCGTACGAGGTGATGCTCGCGGTGTACGGCGACCGTGCCCGGGTCCGCGAGTGGGACGGCGTGCTCACCCCCGGCCGCCACGAACCGGACGCCCCCGCCCTGCTGGAGCACACCTACCACCCGGATCCGCGCGAGGCGGGCGAGCTGGGCACGGAGCCGCTCACCGGCGACGCGCTCACCGCCCTGCCGATGACCGACACCCGCTGGGGCGCCGGCGCGCGGCGCGGCCTCCAGCGGCTGCTGGCCGGCGGCACGACGAGCCTGGCCGGCCCCTTCACCCGCCCGGCCGTCCGCGCGGCGGTGGCCCGCTCCGGCCTCGCCGTGACGCCGGTGCGCACGCCCGGGCCGCGCACCCTGGTCCTGGAGTCCCGGGCGGACTTCGCGGTCTTCGCCCCGCCGACGCCCGGCGCGGCCCCGGACACCGCTCCCGGCACGGCCCAGGACACCGCTCCCGGCGCGTCCCCGGGCGCCGCTCCCGGCCGCTGCCTCGCCACCGTGATCGCCGGCCGCCTGGTCCACCGCGCCCGCTGACCGCCGCCCCGCGAGGGCCCCCTGCCCGTGGCCGCCGGTCAAAGCGCGGCCGGGCGATCGCTACTTCGGGTGACGCCGCGTCGTACGCTGAGCGGAGGACCGTACGCCCGTCCATGATGCGTCTCATGGGAGTAGCAATGACCGCCGAACGGCAGGAGCAGGCGACCCCGGACACCTGGATGTACCCGCCGGAGGGCGGCTGGACGTTCGACCAGGTGAAAGACCTTGACCTGCCCTTCGACTGGGATCTGGTGGACGGGAACATCGTGGTTCGTGGAATGACGGCTCTGTGGCACGACCTTGTCCGGGACGGGCTCTACCACCGGCTGCGGAGCGTGCGGCGCGATCCGTTCGCCGTCAACGTCGAGCGCTGCGTCCTCATCGACGAGAACAACGTGCAGAAGCCCGATGTCGCCGTCTACGACAAGCGCGGATTGGACGTCTTCACGGCGGAGTGCGTGCCCGTCGAGCAACTGGCCCTCGCCGTCGAGGTCGTGTCGCCGGGATCGCGGCAGGACGACCGGGTGCGCAAGCCCGCCATGTTCGCCGCGGCCCGGGTGCCGCACTACTGGCGCGTCGAGCGTGGCGAGGACGGCCTCCCGGTGGTGTACGAGTTCTGGTATCACCACGACGCCGGTGTCTACGCGCCCTCGCCCGAGGGTGCCGTACACCGGGGAAAGCTGGCCACCGAGGTGCCCTTCCCGGTGACGATCGACCTCCACTCCCTGGTCGAGCTGTAGGGCTCCGGCGCCCCGGGCGGGCGCCCCGCCGCTCCGTCCCCCGGCCCCAACCGCCACAATGGGCCCGTGACCCGAGCCTCCCTGGACAAGCAGCCGCACGAAGTCGCCGCGATGTTCGACGACGTGGCGGCGAAATACGACCTGACGAACGACGTGCTGTCGCTGGGCCAGGCGCGGCTGTGGCGGAAGGCCGTCGCGCAGGCCGTCGCCGCCCGGCCCGCCGAGCGGGTGCTCGACCTCGCCGCCGGTACGGCCACCTCCTCGCAGCCCTTCGTGCGCGCGGGCGCGTACGTCGTGCCCTGCGACTTCTCGCTCGGCATGCTGCGGGAGGGCAAGAAGCGCCACCCGCACCTGCCGTTCACGGCCGGGGACGCGATGCGGCTGCCGTTCGCCGACGACGCCTTCGATGCCGTCACGATCTCCTTCGGGCTGCGCAACGTGCAGGACACGGACGCGGCGCTGGCCGAGCTGCTGCGGGTGACCCGGCCGGGCGGGCGGGTCGTCATCTGCGAGTTCAGCCACCCGACGTGGGCGCCGTTCCGCACCGTCTACACCGAGTACCTGATGCGCGCCCTGCCGCCGGTCGCCACGGCGGTCAGCAGCAGCCCGGACGCGTACGTCTACCTCGCCGAGTCGATCCGCGCCTGGCCCGACCAGAGGGCGCTGGCCGCGCGGATGCAGCAGGCGGGATGGTCGAAGGTGGCCTGGCGCGATCTGACGGGCGGCATCGTGGCCCTGCACCGGGCGCGCAAGGCGGACTGACCGGCCCTCCCGGCGCAATCCCGGACGGGGCGGCCCTCCTGTCCCGGCGTGCTCCCGGGCGGGCCGGTGAGGCGGGCGAACCGGAGAGGCCGACGGGCCGGAGAGGCCGACGGGCCGGAGAGACGGACCGCGCCGGTGGACCGGTGGAGGCGCGCGACCGGAAGACGGACGGGGCCGGAGAGACGGACGGGGCCGGAGAGACGGACGGGGCCGGAGAGACGGACCCGGTGTCCGGCGTAGCGCGCCGGCGGGCCCGCGACCCGGGTCGGCCCTGCCGCCGTGTCCCCGGCGTGCCTTCAGCGGCTGACCGGAAGCTCCCCCGGTTCCTTGAGCCGCTTCATCACGATCTGCGAGTTGACCTCCGTCACCCCCGGCAGGGCCGTGATCCGCTCGATCCACAGCCGTTCGTACGTCTCGATGTCCGCGACGGCGATCCGCAGCAGGCATCCCGGGCTGCCGAAGAGGCGGTAGGCCTCGACCACGTCCGGGAGGTCCTGGAGGGCCTCCTCGAAGGCCTCGACCGTCTTCCGGTCGCGGCGCACCTCCACCGACACCAGCACCTCGAAGCCGCGCCCGACCGCGCCGGGGTCGAGAACCGCGCGATAGCCGCGGATGGTGCCGTCGCGCTCCAGCTGCCGTACCCGGCGCAGACAGGGCGAGGGGGAGAGGCCCACCCGCTGGGCCAGCTCCTGGTTGGTCAGCCGGCCGTTCGCCTGGAGTTCGCGCAAGATGCTCTGGTCGATGGCGTCCATGGTGGCATTATCTGCCAATGCAAGGCGCGTAGACCAGAAGATTTGGCAGCCTATTTCGACTGGAAGCGAATATACTTGCCGGTAGCCGTAGTGGCTGAACGGATTCTTCTGTGTCGCGAGGGGGCAGGATGCGCCGCATCGTCGTGGTGACCACAGGCGGAACGATCGCCAGCCGCTGGCAGGGCAACGGATACGCCGCCGACGCGGCCGGAAGCGACGTGCTCGCCGCGGCGGACGTGCCCGAGGGCGTGCAGCCCGAGGTCGTCGACCTCTTCACGGTCAACAGCCCCCGGCTGACCACCGCCCACCAGGTGACCCTGCTGCGCGCGGTGCACGAGGTGCTGGAGGACCCGTCCGTGGACGGTGTCGTCGTCACCCACGGCACCGACACCCTGGAGGAGTCGGCCTTCCTGCTCGACCTGCACCACGCGGACCGCCGGCCGGTGGTCCTCACCGGCGCCCAGCGCCCCCTGGAGGACGTCGGCGGCGACGCCTCCGGCAATCTCTACGACGCCCTGCTGACGGCCTCGACCGTCGAGGGGCTCGGCACCCTGGCCGTCTTCGCGGGCCGGGTGCACGCCGCCCGGGGCACCGTCAAGGCGCACACCGTGGCGGCCGACGCGTTCGCCGACCCGACGCACGGCCCGGTCGGCAAGGTCGGCTTCGGCCGGGTCGACGTGCTGCGCCGCCCGGAGCGTACGGAACCGCTGCCGCTGCCGGCCCTGGAGGCGGCGCTGCCCCGGGTCGACATGGTGATGCACCACTCGGACGCCGACCCGCTCTTCCTCGACACCGCGGTGGAGGCCGGCGCGCGCGGCGTGGTGCTCGTCGCGACGGGCGCGGGCAACGCCACCCCGGCGTTCACCTCCGCCGTCGAACGGGCCGTCGCCCGCGGCGTCCTGGTCGCGCTGACCACACGGGTGCCCTCGGGCCCCGTCACCCCGATCTACACCAACGGCGGTGCCGTGGACCTGATAGCGGCGGGCGCGGTCCCCGCCGGCACCCTTCGCGCGGGCCAGACCCGGATGGCCGTGCTGGCCGCCCTGATGTCCTCCCCGGACCCGGCGGACCGCCTCGACGCCCTCCGCCGGATCACCGACCCGATGACCCTCCCGGTCGCCGCCTGACACCACCGCCGCACACCGCCCGGCGCCGGGGGTGGCGCCACGCGCCGCTGCCCGTACGGGACGACAGGGCCTGGTCGGACGGCGTGCGGCTGGGCTCGGGACACCGCCCCGCCGCGGCGTCGGTGCCCCCGCTTAGACTGATCCGGTCCAGCGCAAACCGCCCCGTGCGGGCCCGCGCACCGACCACTGGCCGGGAGTGCCGACGTGACCGACACCGACCTCAACGAGCGCAGCGCCGATGTGATCGTCGTCGGCGCGGGCCCCGCCGGCTCCGCGACGGCGTACCACCTGGCGAAGTCCGGGCTCGACGTGCTGCTGCTGGAGAAGACCGCGTTCCCGCGCGAGAAGGTCTGCGGTGACGGACTGACCCCGCGCGCCACCAAGCAGCTCGTCTCCATGGGGATCGACATCTCCGAGGAGGCGGGCTGGCTGCGCAACAAGGGCCTGCGCATCATCGCGGGCGGTACGCGGCTCCAGCTCGACTGGCCGGAGCTGGCCTCGTTCCCCGACTACGGACTCGTGCGCCGCCGTGACGACTTCGACGAGCAGTTGGCGCGGGCGGCTCAGAAGGCGGGCGCCCGGCTGCACGAGCGCTGCAACGTCGGGGCGCCGGTGCTGGACGAGCGCACCGGCCGGATCACCGGCGTCGAGGCCAGGGTCGGCGAGGAGAAGACCCCGGTCACCTTCCACGCCCCGCTGGTCGTCGCCGCCGACGGCAACTCCACCCGGCTCTCCCTCGCGATGGGCCTGCACCGGCGCGAGGACCGGCCGATGGGCGTCGCCGTGCGGACGTACTTCACCTCCCCGCGCCACGACGACGACTATCTGGAGTCGTGGCTGGAGCTGTGGGACCGGCGCGGCGCCGAGGACCGGCTGCTGCCCGGCTACGGCTGGGTCTTCGGCATGGGCGACGGCACCTCGAACGTCGGGCTCGGCATCCTCAACTCCTCCTCCGCCTTCAAGGAGCTGGACTGGCGCGAGGTCCTCAAGGCCTGGTGCGCGTCGATGCCGGAGGACTGGGGCTACACCCCGGAGAACATGACCGGCCCGATCCGCGGCGCCGCGCTGCCGATGGCCTTCAACCGCCAGCCGCACTACACCAAGGGCCTGCTGCTCGTGGGCGACGCGGGCGGCCTGGTCAACCCGTTCAACGGCGAGGGCATCGCGTACGCCATGGAGTCCGGCCACATCGCCGCCGACGTCATCGTGCAGGCGCACGCCCGGCAGACCCCGGCGGGCCGCGAGCTGGCCCTCCAGCGCTACCCGAAGGTGCTCAAGGACACCTACGGCGGCTATTACAGCCTGGGGCGCGCGTTCGTGAAGCTGATCGGGAACCCGAGGGTGATGAAGCTGGCCACGGAGCGCGGCCTGACCCACCCGATGCTGATGCGCTTCACCCTCAAGCTGCTGGCCAACCTGACGGATCCGACCGGCGGTGACGCGATGGACCGTGTCATCAACGGCCTCAGCAAGGTCGCGCCCAGGTCCTGACCGTGCGAAGGCCGGACGCGGCTCTGCGGTGCTGCGGCTCTGCGGTTCCGCGGTGCTGCGGCTCTGCGTCACGCGAGCCGGGGCCGCGGCCGGCCGCCGGGCCGGGACGCCTCCCTGAGCAGCAGGGCCAGTTCGGCGCGCAGCCGGTGGAAGGGCCGGTCCGGGTCGAGCCCGGTGAGGGACCTGATGCAGCGCATCCGGTAGGCGAAGGTGTGCCGGTGGACGTAGAGGCTGCGGGCCGCTGCGGTCGTGCACAGGTTGTGGCTGAGGTAGGCGCGCAGCGTCTCCATCAGGTGCTCGTTGCCGTCGGCCGTGTGCAGCGGGCCCAGGCAGGCGGTGAGGAACGCGTCGCACTCGTCCGGGTCCAGGTCGGAAGCGGCGAGCAGCGGCAGCAACTGCCGGGCGTCGACGTGGTCCAGCCGGTAGCGGCGGGCGGCCGCGGCGGCGAGGCCCGCCCGGCCGGCCGCGCGGTCCGTGTCGCATCCCTCCACGGGCGCGACACCGTACGGTCCGAAGCCCTCGGGCACGGTCGGCCACTGTGAGGTGAAGCAGGTCAGGGTGGTGCCGTCGGTGTCCGCCGACGCCTGCGGGTTGGCGGCCCGGAAGCGTTCCAGGAGCCGGTGGGTCTCGCCCTCGCGCACGGCCACCGCCAGGCACCAGCGCCGGGATTCCGGGAGGGGGTCGCGGGTGCGCGGGACGCGGGCGGCGGCCGCGAGTCGGTAGCTCCGCGCGATGGCGGCGGTGGCCGTCTGGAGCGTCCGCAGGGCGACGGCGCCGGCGGTCTGCCGGGCCTCCGCGGCCCGCGGGTGCGGCCGGCCGGCCTCCAGCCAGGAGATCACCGCGCCGACCAGCACATTGACACAGCCGTGCTGGACGAGGACCGCGTCCCCCGGTGGTGTGCCCCGCCGGGCGTGCGCGGCGGCCCGCTCCTCGAAGCACCGCGGCACCTCGTCGGACGGCACGTCGTCGGCGAAGACCCGGGTCCACAGCTCGATGTCGCCGGTCACGGCCGGCAGGTCGGGCGGTGCGGACAGCCACTGGGCGGTCGTGGGCTCGGTGACGACGCGCCGGGCGAGATCCCGGCCGTCCACGACGGCCCGTACCGCCCGCATCAGGAGCTCGGACCCGCTCGGATCGGTGGTTGTTCGGGGCGGGGCTTCCGATGACACTGCTGGTGCTCCTTCGGTCAGGGGGGCACGATGAGTGAATTTCGTCTTCGTCATGATTGATCCGGTAACAAGCGGTCAAGCACGCTATGTCCGCTCATTCTTGCCCGTTTGGTCCGCTTCCGTGGTGGAATTCCGGCGCGCCACGCCGGGGGAGGTTGTGGCGGCGCGCCCGTACAACACCCGCTCGATCAACAGAAATCGCACGAGGAACGCCGGAACCAGCGCCAGGGCCGTCGCGGGCACCGGCGCGAGCGAGGCACCGGAGACCAGGAACACGGTGAGCGGCAGCCGGAGCAGCAGGTCCGCGTTGGCGAGCGCCGCGAAACCGAGCAGCCGGACGGGCCAGGGCAGCGGTGCCGTACGGGGCTTGCGGTGCCGTCCCCGGGCGCCCGGACGGCGCGTGCCCGGCCGGTGCGTGCCCCGACGGTGCCTGCCCGGACGGTGCGTGCCCGGACGGTGCGTGCCCGGACGGTACGCATGCGGCCGGTAGGCGCCCGGCCGGTGGCCGTCCGGGTACAGCAGCCGGTCGGTGAGCAGGAAGTTCCAGAGCAGCGCGAGCTGGTTGGCCACGATTCCCGCCGCCACGTAGTGCGTTCCGGCCACCTCGGTGAGCAGCTTCAACGCGAGCAGGTTGGGCGCGAAACCGGAGAGCCCGATCAGCGCACAGGCCCAGAGCCGGGCACCGGTGGTCGCGGTGCGCAGCGCGGTCACATGGCGCAGGAAGCGGAGTCCTTCCCGCAGCGTGCTCTTGGAGCGGCCCGCGAACCGTTCGCCGAACGTGTACGGCAGTTCGGCGACACCCCGGGGACGGCAGCGCACCAGCAGCTCCAGCAGGATCTTGTAGCCGAGCGGCCGCAGCGCGGCAACGCCGCCGGGGTCGCCGCCTGTGCGCGCCGTGGCCCCTGCGCGCGCGGTGCCGCCTTCGTGCGCGGTGCCGCCGGGGCTCGCGGTGCCGCCGGGGCCGGGGTTGCCGCCCTGGTCCGTGTCGCCGCCCCGGTCCGTATCGGCGACCCGGCCTGTGTCGCCGACCCGGCCTGTGTCGCCGTGCGCGCCCGTGTTGCGGCGCGGGCCCGTGTCGCCGTCGTGCGGTCGCGCCACCGCCTGTCTGCGGATGGCGAAGAAGCCGCTCATCGGGTCGGACACGGAGCGCAGGGCGCGCGGGAACACGGCCTTGACGACGAGTGTCGCGAGCCGGGACACGGTGGCGCGGTAGGCCCCGGAGAGGCCGTCCCGGCTGCCGCCGTCGGCGTAGCGGCTGGCGACCACCAGCTCCGCTCCCTCCCGTTCGCCGTGCAGGACGAGCCGGGGGACGAGGTCGGCCGGATGCTGGAGATCGGCGTCCATGACGACGATCCACGGGGTGGTGGTGCGGCGGATGCCCTCGGCGACGGCGCCGCCGAGGCCGCCGTCCGGCCGTTCGCGGTGGTGTACCGAGACGGGCAGCCGGCAGTGGCGGGCGATGCCCCGGATCACGGCGGGGGTGTTGTCGCGTGAGTCGTCGACGAACAGCACCTCGGCCGGCATGTCCGCCGGGACCGCCGCGTCGAGGCGGCCGAGCAACTCGCCCACGTTGTCCGCCTCGTCCCGGGTCGGCACGATCACGGTGACGGCGGGCGGGACCGGCGCCGGTGCGGCTTCCGGTACGGGGCGGGGCGTGCGGGGTGCGGGAAGGGAGCCCGGGCCGGGGCGGGGCGGGGGACAGGGCTTCGGCGCGGGCCCGGGCAGGGGGCCGGTCCCGGGGTCGGCTGCGGTTCCAGGGGTGGACGTGGTCCCCGGGTCGGCTGTGGTCCTCGGGTCGGCTGTGGTCCTCGGGTCGGCTGTGGTCCCGGGGTCGGCTGTGGTCCCGGGGTCGGCTGTGGTCCCGGGGTCGGCTGTGGTCCCGGGGGCGGGGCTGCCGGGGGCGGTGGTGGTGGGGCTGGGCTCGTTCATGGTGCTCCGGTGTGGTCGGTGCCGTCGGCCGGGCCGGTGCGGCCGGCGGAGGAGCGCACGGGTGCCGGTCCCGTGCGTGCCGGTGCGGCGTGGGCCGGTGCGGCGTGTTCCGCCGTCGTGCGTGCCGTTGTCGTGCGTGCCGCTGTCGTGCGTGCCGGTGTGATGCGTGCCGGTGTGGTGATGGGCGCCGGTGTGTGCGGTCAGCTCCCAGTCGGTGCGGCCGGTGTACTCGCGCCACACCGCGCGCACGGCGGCGGCCGCGAGGACCAGCGCGTAGAACGGCGTACCGGCGCAGAGCTTCAGGTAGTGCCCGGGCCCGATCCGCACCCCGTACTGGCGGCCGAAGTCGTGCAGCGCCGCGCACTCGAAGAGGGTCATCGCGGTGAGCAGCAGGGCGGGCAGCCAGGCGGCGAAGGCCAGCGGGAGCGGGGTCTCGTCGAGGAGCCCGGCGACCAGCAGGGGCGGCAGGCACAGCCCGGCGGCCGCCTGGAGGAACGGGGTCGCCAGGGTGTAGCGGGCGAGCAGGCGGCGGCCCGGGGTCGGCAGCCGACGCCACTCGCCCTTGCGCAGCACCTGCAGGAAGCCCTGGTTCCAGCGGGTGCGCTGTTTGTAGAGGCCGCGCAGCGAGCCGGGTGTCTCCTCGCGGGTCACCAGGGCTGGGTGGTAGCCGACGACGATCCGGGCGCCGCGGCTGGACAGCCGTACGCCGAGATCGCAGTCCTCGGCCAGGCAGTCCCCGTCCCAGCCTCCCGTGTCGCGCAGCAGGCGGGTCCGTACGAAGACGGTGTTGCCGCCGAGCGGGACGAAGCCCCTGCGGGCGTGCAGATGAAGCCGGCTGCGGAACCAGAAGAAATACTCCAGGCAGTTCCGCAGGGAGTACCAGCTGTCCCGGTAATTGACGAGCTGCACGCCGCCCTGCACGACGTCCGCGCGGTGTCTGCGGAAAGTGCGGTCGACATGGCTCAGCAGTTCGGGATGGACGATGTCCTCGGCGTCGAAAATTCCGGTGATCTGGCCCCGGCATTCCGGCAGGGCGGTATTGAGGGCGCGTGGTTTGTTCTTGCGGGCGTGGTGGTCGGTGACGGCGCGGACGCGGCCCGGGTGTTCCGCGGCGAGCGCGCGGGCCAGTGCGCCGGTGCCGGGGTCGTCGTGGCCGGTGACGATCACGATCTCGAAGTGCGGATGGTCGCTCGCCAGCATGCGCTCGACCGAGTGCCGGAGCACCTTCTCCTCGTGCCGGGCGGGCACGAGCAGGGAGAACGTCAGCTCGTGCCGGCCGTCCGGCTCGCTGAACCCGGTCTCCTCCAGGGTGCCGGGCGTCCGCCAGGCGTGCAGCATCCACCACAGCGTCACCCCGGCCGTCAGCGAATTCAGCAGCGACATGGACAAGAGCAGTACGGATGTCACGGAATGACTCGTCTCGTTCCGGGAGGAAATTCTGCGGGCCGTTGATGGTGAAATTAGCCGTCCGCCGAGCCGTGCCGGAACGGGCGAGGACACATGCGCGTGCTTGTTGTGCAGGGTGGCAGAAGGAAAGTGACGGGGCGTCGGAAAACGGCTTTCCGCTGCCTATGGTCGACGCATGCGCCGATTTCCCGTCCGCCGTCCCGGCGGCGATGTCCTGTGCCTGCTGGCCGTGACCGCCGTGGCGGTCGCGCTGCGCGCATGGAATGCCACGGGCACGCCTTTTCCGAACGACGACGAGGGCACGTATCTCGCCCAGGCGTGGGCCGTGCGGCAGGGCCGCGGGCTGGCCCACTACACGTACTGGTACGACCATCCGCCGCTGGGCTGGGCACAGCTCGCCGCGCTCTCCTGGGTCCCGGAACTGCTGCTGCCGGACGCGCCGTCCTTCGCCCGGGGCCGGTACGCGATGCTGCCCGTCGCCGCCGCCTGCGCCGCTCTGCTGCACCTCGTCGCCCGCCGCCTGGGGCTGCCCCCGGCGGCGGCGGTCACGGCCTCCCTGCTGCACGCCCTGTCGCCGCTGGCCGTCTCGCTGGGCCGGCAGGTCTTCCTCGACAACTTCGCCGTCGTCTGGGCGCTGGCCGCCTTCGCGCTGGCCCTGTCGCCGCGCCGCGCCCTGTGGCACCACGTCGCGGCGGGGGCCGCGTTCGCCGCCGCCGTGCTGTCCAAGGAGACGATCGCGCTGCTGCTGCCCGCGCTGCTCGTCGCCCTGTGGCAGGGCAGCCATCGCAGGACCCGGCTGTTCTCGCTGACCGGGTTCGTGTCCGGGACGCTGTTGTGCGCGGGCTATCCGTTGTACGCCGTGCTGAAGGGCGAGTTGCTGCCGGGACCGGACCACGTGTCGCTGCTGGGTTCGGTCTTCTTCCAGCTGGGCGGCCGGGCGGGCACGGGTTCGGTGCTCACCGAGGGCAGCGAGGCCCGCCGGCTGGTCGGGGAGTGGCTCGCCCTGGACCCCGTACTGCCGCTCGCGGGCCTGGCCGCCGCGGTCGCCGCGCTCGCGGTGCGGCGGTTGCGGCCGGCCGCGGTGGCGGCCGTGCTGCTCACCGCCGTCGGGCTGCGTCCGGAGGGCTATCTGCCGCGCATGTACGTCCTCCAGGTCCTGCCGTTCCTGGCGCTCGCCCTCGCCGGGGTCGGGTGGCGCGCCGCCCGGGCGGTGGCGCGGCGGTC
>NZ_WHPN01000397.1 GCF_009735685.1 Streptomyces lycii
CCGCCGTTTGCCAGATCCGCCGCCGCCCCGTGCCAGGACGGCCACGGCCGCCTGTCACGGCCGGCCGCGCCACTTGCCGGGCCGGCCACCGGCATCTGCCGGGCGCCGCGCGATGTTGCCGTGCCCCGGCCACCGCTGCCTCCAGGGCCGTACGACTGCCAGCCGGGCCCCACGGCCAACCGCCGGGCCGTACGGCGGCCACCCGCCAAGCCCTGCGGTCACCTGTCGGGCCGTACGGCGGCCACCCGCCAAGCCCTGCGGCTACCTGTCGGGCCGTACGACGCCCAGGATCCGCATCGAGCCCGCGCCGGCGACGGTGACCTGCCGTCCCGGCCTCGGCGCGTGCACCATCGAGCCGTCGCCGATGTACATCCCCACATGGCTCGCGTCACCGTGGTAGATGATCAGGTCGCCCGGCCGCATGTCCTTGATGCCGATCCGGTCCAGCTGCTTCCACTGCTCCTGCGAGGTCCGCGGGATCGGGGCACCGCCCGCCGCCCACGCCTGCGAGGTCAGCCCCGAGCAGTCGTACGTCCACGGGCCCTCGGCGCCCCACTCGTAGTCCTTGCCGAGCTGCGCCATCGCGTACGCGACCGCCTTCTTGCCCTTCTTCGACGCACGGGCGTCGATCTCGTCCCACACCCCGGAGTCCAGCCACTTCGCCTGGGCTGCGCGCGCGGCCTCGTCCTCCAGCTCCCGCAGCCGCTCCAGCTCCTCGGCCGCCAGCTCCGACTCCAGCTTCTCGGCGGCCTCGATCTTCGTCTCGATGCGCTTCGCCGCAGCGGCCTTCTTCTTCTGCTCCGCCTTCAGCTTCCGCCACTGCCCCTCGGCGGTCTCCGCGTAGGTGTCCAACTGCTTCCGCGTCCCGGCCAGGCTCTTGATCAGGCCCTTCTGCGCCTGCTGGCCCTTGCGGGCGACGGCCGCGTCGTGCAGATACGTCCCGGAGTCGCTGCCGAGCAGCAGATGCGCCTCGTCCGGCATCCCGCCCGCGCGGTACTGAGCCCGCACCATCGCGCCCGCCTGCTTCTGCAGGCGCTCCATCCGGCGCTTCGCCGCCGCGGCCTTCCGGTCGATCTCCGCGATCTTCTTCGACTGCCGCTCGGTCTTCTCCTTGGCCGAGTTGTAGGCGTCCGTGGCGCTGCCGGCCTTGCGGTAGAGCCCCTCGATCTCCTGGCGGACCTTCTCCAGCTCCCCGGACTCGCCGAACCCCTCCCCCGGCGCCGCGGTGGCCGCGGGGCGCTCCGGGTCGTCCGCCGACAGCGCGTGGGCCGCCCCCGGGGCCATCAGGGTGGCGCCCACCGCGCACACCACCGCCGTCGCCGTCACGATCGCCCGCTGCCGCCCCACCGGCCACCTCCGCCTCGGCTGATGCTTTCTTCCGTCCGCAGGCACAGCCTTGCTGACGGCTTGTCTCCCGAGCCGTGATGCTGCCATGACCGGCGGTATTTGGACAGAGGCAGATGAGCCGCCAGCCGCTCGGAAGCGCAAGGGCAGCCATGCCCCCCGGCCGCCACCCCGGCCGCCATCCCCGCCGCCACTCCGGACGTCACCCCGGGCGTTCGGCCGGTCACCGTACGTCCCCGGCGCGCCTGCCGTGACTTCCGGTCGCCGCACTGATAGGCGAGGTTCACCCCGCGTTCACTTGGGCCCGTCGATCGATTCACCTGATCTGCCTAATTTCAGCCTTACCGGTAGGTGTGCAGCCGCCGGGTGAACGCACATCACGCTACTTCTGCTTCGCCGCCCCGCCGGCGGGCGCCAGGAAGGAACTCACGGAAGTGAAGCTTCAGCGTAAGAACCGGCGCGGAATGCGCGCCCTCACCGTCGGCGCGGTCGCGGTCTCCGGTGCCCTGCTCCTCACCGCCTGCGGTTCGGACGACAACACCCAGCAGGGCGCCCAGGAGGGCACCCAGCAGGCCGGCAACATCAAGTGCGGCGGCAAGGGCAAGCTCCTCGCCTCCGGCTCTTCCGCCCAGAAGAACGCCATGGACCTCTGGATCAAGAACTACATGGCGGCCTGCCCCGACGTGCAGATCAACTACAACCCGGTCGGCTCCGGCGGTGGCATCACCCAGTTCAACCAGGGCACCACCGCCTTCGCGGGCTCCGACTCCGCCCTCAAGGACGACGAGGTCGCGGCCTCGAAGAAGATCTGCAAGAGCGGTCAGGGCATCAACCTGCCGATGGTCGGCGGCCCCGTCGCCATCAGCTACAACCTCTCCGGCGTGGACGACCTGGTGCTGGACGCCCCCACCATCGCCAAGATCTTCGACTCGAAGATCAAGAAGTGGGACGACCCGGCCATCAAGAAGCTCAACCCGAACGCCGAGCTGCCGTCCACCGACATCCAGGCGTTCCACCGCTCCGACGAGTCGGGCACCACGCAGAACCTCGGCAAGTACCTCGGCACCGCCGCTCCCGAGGACTGGAAGTACGAGGACGAGAAGTCCTGGCCCGCCAAGGGCGGCCAGTCCGCCAGCGGCTCCTCCGGCCTCGCCGCCCAGGTGAAGCAGGTCGAGGGCTCCATCGGCTACTTCGAGCTGTCCTACGCCACCGGCAGCCAGCTCGACACGGTCAAGATCGACACCGGCGCGTCCGAGCCCGTCGAGGCCACCGCGGAGAACGCCTCCAAGGCCATCGCCGCCGCCAAGGTCATCGGCCAGGGCAAGGACCTCGCCCTGGAGCTGGACTACGCGACCAAGGCCGAGGGCGCCTACCCGATCATCCTCGTCACGTACGAGATCGCCTGCGACAAGGGCAACAAGCCCGAGACGCTCGACGCCATGAAGTCCTTCCTGACCTACACGGCCAGCGAGGACGGCCAGAAGATCCTGCCGGACGCGGGCTACGCGCCGCTGCCGGCCGAGATCGCCACCAAGGTCCGCGAGGCCGTTCCGTCCCTCTCCTGACCCGCAGGGCGGGCCCCGCGCACCACGCGGGGCCCGCCGGGTCCGAGGCCACCGCAGCCGTGCGGGACCTCACCCATCCGGTGCACCGCCGCCAGGGGACATCCCCTTCCAGACCGGAGCCATCATGAACACCACACCCACGGTCCCGGCGCCGCCGGCCGAGCCGGCCGGCCCGCCACCATCCGCCAAGGGCACGGCGACCCGCCCCGGGGACAAGATCTTCCTCGGCCTCTCCCGCGGGTCCGGCATCCTGCTGCTGACCCTGATGGCCGCTATCGCGGCCTTCCTGACCTACCGCGCGTACATCGCGATCTCGGAGAACGAGGCGAACTTCCTCACCTCCTTCGAGTGGAACCCGCAGGGCGAGCCCGTCGAGTTCGGCATCGCGATCCTCGTCTACGGCACCATCGTGAGTTCGATCATCGCGATGGTCATCGCCGTCCCGATCGCCGTCGGCATCGCGCTTTTCGTCTCGCACTACGCGCCGCGCCGGCTCGCCGCCCCGCTCGCGTACGTCATCGACCTGCTCGCCGCCGTGCCCAGCATCGTCTACGGCCTCTGGGGCGCCCTGGTGCTCGTGCCGTACCTCGGCGGCATGAACAAGTGGCTCGACCAGTACCTCGGCTGGACGTACATCTTCGACAAGACCGGTACCGGACCGGCGCGGAACCTCTTCACCGTCGGCATCCTGCTGGCCGTGATGATCCTCCCGGTCATCACCAACGTGACCCGCGAGGTCTTCCTCCAGTCGCCGAAGATGCACGAGGAGGCCGCGCTCGCCCTCGGCGCCACGCGCTGGGAGGTCATCCGGATGTCGGTGCTGCCCTTCGGCCGCTCCGGCATCATCTCCGCCTCGATGCTCGGCCTCGGCCGCGCGCTCGGCGAGACGATGGCCGTCGCCACCGTGCTCTCCCCGAGCTTCCTCTTCTCCGGCCATCTGCTGGACCCGGGCGGCGGCACCTTCGCCCAGAACATCGCCGCGAAGTTCAACGAGGCCGACGAGTTCGGGCGGGACGCCCTGATCGCCTCCGGCCTGGTCCTCTTCGTCATGACACTGCTGGTGAACGGCGCGGCCCGGCTGATCATCGCCCGCCGCAAGGAGTACTCGGGGGCCAACGCATGAGCAACGCCGTCATGGACCGGCAGCCGGCCACGGACACCCCGGCACCCGGCACCCTCGCCCACCGCCGCATGCCGCGCTGGGCCCCCGCGGGGCTGGCGCTCGCCTCGGCCGCGCTCGGCTCCGGCCTCGGCCTGGCCGCCGGCTGGCACAGCAAGGTCCAGTGGGGCCTGCTCGCGGCGATATTCTTCGTCCTCGGCACGTACGCGATCACCACGGCCGTCGAGGGCAAGCGGCAGGCCAAGGACCGCATCGCCACCAGCATCGTCTGGGTGTGCTTCGCGCTCGCGGTCGTCCCGCTGGCCTCACTGACCTGGACCACCGTCGCCCGCGGCGTGAAGGTGCTCGACGGATACTTCCTGTCGCACTCGATGGCCGGGCTCAACCAGATGGTTCCCGGCGGCGGCATCTACCACGCCATCATCGGCACCCTGGAACAGGTCGCCTTCGCGACCCTGATGGCCGTGCCCGTGGGCCTGCTCACCGCGATCTACCTGGTCGAGTACGGCAAGGGCCGGCTCGCCAAGGCCGTCACGTTCTTCGTGGACGTCATGACCGGCATCCCCTCGATCGTCGCCGGTCTGTTCATCCTCTCCACCTGGGTGCTGACCTTCGGCATGGGCCCGTCCGGCTTCGCCGGCTCGCTGGCCCTGACGATCCTGATGATGCCGATCGTCGTCCGCTCCACCGAGGAGATGCTCAAGCTCGTCCCGAACGAGCTGCGCGAGGCGTCCCTGGCGCTCGGCGTGCCGAAGTGGCGCACCATCCTCAAGGTCGTCCTGCCCACCGCCATCGGCGGCATCACCACCGGTGTGATGCTGGCCGTCGCCCGCATCGCCGGCGAGACGGCCCCGGTCATGCTGCTCGTACTGGGCAGCTCCTTCATCAACAACGACCCGTTCAGCGACGAGCAGGCCTCGCTCCCGCTGTACGTGTACCAGGAGTACATGCTCGGGACCCCGTACTCCTACGACCGGGCCTGGGGCGCGGCACTCACGCTGATCATGTTCGTCATGATCCTCAACCTGGTCGCCCGCGCCATCGCGCGCTGGAAGGCCCCGAAGACCGGCCGCTGAGGCACCGACATGCGGCTCCGTGCCCGGGGCCATCCCAAAGGATTGCGAGCAACACCATGGCCAAGCGCATCGACGTCAGCGGCCTGTCCGCCTTCTACGGAAGCCACAGGGCGATCGACGACATCTCCATGACCGTCGAGCCCCGCTCCGTGACCGCCTTCATCGGCCCGTCCGGCTGCGGCAAGTCCACCTTCCTGCGCACTCTGAACCGGATGCACGAGGTGACCCCCGGCGGCCGTGTCGAGGGCAAGGTGATGCTGGACGACGAGAACCTCTACGGCTCGTCCGTCGACCCCGTCGCCGTGCGCCGCACGGTCGGCATGGTCTTCCAGCGCCCGAACCCGTTCCCGACGATGTCGATCTACGACAACGTGGCGGCCGGGCTGCGGCTCAACGGTTCGTACAAGAAGCGCGACCTGGACGGCATCGTCGAGAAGTCCCTCCAGGGCGCGAACCTCTGGAACGAGGTCAAGGACCGGCTGAACAAGCCCGGCTCCGGCCTCTCCGGCGGCCAGCAGCAGCGCCTCTGCATCGCCCGCGCCATCGCGGTCGAGCCGCAGGTCCTGCTGATGGACGAGCCGTGCTCCGCGCTGGACCCGATCTCCACCCTCGCGATCGAGGACCTGATCGGCGATCTGAAGGAGCGCTTCACGATCGTCATCGTGACGCACAACATGCAGCAGGCGGCGCGCGTGTCGGACCGGACCGCGTTCTTCAACCTGGAGGCTGTCGGCAAGCCCGGCAAGCTCATCGAGATCGACGAGACCGAACGGATCTTCTCGAACCCCTCCGTCCAGGCCACCGAGGACTACATCTCCGGTCGCTTCGGATAGCGAGGAGCAACCGTCCTGCGGTGCTGCATGGCGGTGCCACCGCAAGACGATGGGCCCGCCCCCGATCACGGGGGCGGGCCCGCGGTGTTTCCGGAGGGCGGGTCCGTGTCGCCGTGGCCGTGTCACCGTTCCGCCCCGCCGTGGCCGTGGCCGTGGGGGTGGGCGTGGGGGTGGGGGTGGGCGTGGGCGTGGGCGTCTCGCCGTGGCCCTTGGGGTCGGCGACTCGCCGTGGCCGTGGGGGTATCCGCGTCGCGGGGACTGCGTTGTGGGATCCGGGTTGTGGGATCCGGGTTGTGGGATCCGGGGTGTCGGATCCGCGTTGTCGGATCCGGGGTGTCTGATCCGCGTTGTCGGATCCGGGGTGTCTGATCCGCGTTGTCGGATCCGCGTTGTCGCCCGCGTCGCGGGGGCCACATTGCCGTAGCCGCGCCGCCGGGGTCGTGCTGCCCGGCGCGAGCTGCCCGGTTCGCGTCCCCGGGGCCCGGCCTTCGTCTTGCCCCGGGCGGAACGGCCGGCCTGAGCGGGGTCGGTGGCCCGGGGCCGGCCGGTCGGCCGGAGCGGAAGGGCCGACCGGGGCGGAAGGGCAGGCCGGGGCGGAACCGTCAACGGAGCAGCGGGTCGGCCGGAGCGGAACAGCGAGTCTGCCGGACGGAACAGCGGGCCGGAACGGAACGGTCAGCCGAACGCCAGGTTCACGACCCAGAAGCTCAGCGCGGCCACCAGTGCGGCGGCCGGCATCGTGATGAACCAGCCCATCACGATGTTCTTCGCCACGCCCCAGCGGACCGCCTTGAACCGGCGGGTCGAGCCGACACCCATGATCGCCGAGGTGATGACGTGCGTCGTCGAGATCGGCGCGTGGAACATGAAGGACGCCGAGTACATGACCGAGGCCGCGGTGGTCTCCGCGGCGAAGCCCTGCGGCGGGTCCAGTTCGATGATCCGCCGGCCCAGCGTCCGCATGATCCGCCAGCCGCCGGCGTACGTACCGAGCGACAGCATCAGCGCACACGCGACCTTGACCCAGGTCGGGATCTGGTCGCCGTAGTCCTCGACATCGGCGATGACCAGCGCCATCACCACGATGCCCATGGTCTTCTGCGCGTCCTGGAGACCGTGCCCCAGCGCCATGCCCGCCGCCGAGACCGTCTGCGCGATCCGGAAGCCGCGCTTGGCCTTGTGCGGGTTGGAGCGGCGGAACAGCCACATGATGGCGGTCATCGCCAGATAGCCGAGGCCCAGGCCGACGAACGGCGAGATGATCATCGGGATGACGACCTTCTCGACAACGCCCATCCAGTAGACCGCGATGGAACCGGCGAGTGCCGCGCCGACCATGCCGCCGAAAAGCGCGTGGCTGGAACTCGACGGCAGCCCGAAGTACCAGGTGATCATGTTCCAGACGATGGCGCCGACCAGGGCCGCGAAGAGAATCGCCATGCCCCGCTCACCGGAGGGCGTCTCGATCAGGCCCTGGCTGACGGTCTTGGCGACGCCGCTGCCCATGAAGGCGCCCGCGAGGTTCATCACGGCGGCCATGAGCAGCGCCGCCCGCGGGGTCAGGGCGCGGGTGGAGACGGAGGTCGCGATGGCATTCGCGGAGTCGTGGAAACCGTTGGTGTAGGTGAAGCCGAGCGCGACTCCGATGGTCACGATGAGAGCGAAGGTGTCCACCGGGGGTCAGGACTCCTTGACCGCGATGGTCTCGACGGTGTTGGCCACGTGCTCGAACGCGTCGGCGGCCTCTTCCAGCACGTCCACGATCTGCTTCAGCTTGAGCACGTCCATGGCGTCGTACTTGCCGTTGAAGAGGTGCGCGAGCAGCTTGCGGTGGATCTGGTCGGCCTGGTTCTCGAGACGGTTGACCTCGATCCAGTACTCGGTGAGGTTCGTCATCGTCCGCAGGTTCGGCATGGCCTCGGCGGTCAGCTCCGCCGCCCGGGCCAGCACCTCGATCTGCTGGTCGACACCCTTCGGCAGCTCGACGATCTGGTACAGGACGACCAGGTCGACGGCCTCCTCCATGAAGTCCATGATGTCGTCGAGCGACGAGGCGAGGGAGTAGATGTCCTCGCGGTCGAACGGCGTGATGAAGGAGGAGTTCAGCTGGTGGAAGATCGCGTGTGTCGCGTCGTCCCCCGCGTGCTCCGCGGCCCGCATCCGTTCGGCGATCTCGGCCCGGGCGGAGGAGTCCGCCCCGAGCAATTCCATCAGGAGCTTCGAGCCCGTGACGATGTTGTCCGCGGACGCGGCAAACATGTCGTAGAAGCTCGTCTCCCTGGGGGTCAGACGAAAGCGCACGTGGGGTCCTCGGGGTGCATGGGATTCGGTCAGGCTGATGCTAGGCGCATCATCCGGCCACGGCTAACCGGCGTTGCTCAGTGTCGCCCATCGGGGAGAGTACCCGGCAAGGGGGCCCGTCATCCGGATGCGAATTGGGTAGGATATACCCGTGAGGGGTATATCGGGCGAGTTGCGCCCGCCCCTCATGACACGGGTCTCACCGTGCGGGGCAGCACAGGAGCACCGCCGACCACCGTACGAAGCACCGCCGCAGAAGCCACCGCGGCGGCGGGCCACCACGGCAGGAACCGCCGTCGCGCGGACGGCCACCGGGCGCCGCACGGCGCGAACGCCGGACCACGAACGCAACAGGAGGACGTCATGACCCCCACGGAGACCGGCGTGCACGGCTACAGCAAACAGAAGGACCAGCACCTCAAGCGGCTCCGCCGGATCGAGGGCCAGGTCCGCGGTCTTCAGCGCATGGTCGAGGAAGACGTCTACTGCATCGACATACTCACCCAGGTCTCCGCCTCCACCAAGGCCCTGCAGTCCTTCGCGCTGCAACTGCTGGAGGAGCACCTGCGGCACTGCGTCGCCGCCGCGGCGGTCGAGGGCGGGGAGGAGATCGACGCCAAGGTGGAGGAGGCGACAGCGGCCATCGCGCGACTGCTCCGCACCTGAACGACGACCTTCCGCGTCCCCGTACCACCGCCGCCCCGGACCGGGACCGCGGCCGCCACGGGCCGCGCTCGGCCGCCCGGAACCCGGGGCCGCTCGAAATCACCGGGCCGCCCTCACCCTCGTACCACTACCGCCCAGGACCGGGACTGCGGCCGCCACGGGCCACGCTCGGCCGCCCGGACCCCGGGGCCGTCCGGAACCCGCGGGCCGTTCGGAACCCCGGTGCTGTCCGGAACCCGTGAGCCGTTCGGAACCCGTGAGCCGCTGGGGCCGTCCAGCCGTCCAGCCGTCCATCCGTTGAGCCGTCGAGCCGCCCGGGAGCAGCGAGCCGCGGGGACCCCTCGAACCCCCGGGCCGCGGGCGGGCGGGCCCCGGTCCGCGGCCGGGCGGGACCCCGGTCCGCGGCCGGGCCGTCGAGCGCGGTTGCTCCGGGTCCGGCCCCGACGCCTTGCCGCCCTCCGGAATCGTGGACTCCGGCCCCGCCGGCCCGGAGCCCGGGCTCCGCAGCGCCCCGGCCGTGGCTAGTCGCGCCGGAACCAGAGGGACGGATACAGCCGCGGCGGCTGTTCGCCGGCCGCCCTCAGCACCTCGTCGATACGGTCCGGGCTGAGCCGCTCCTCGACCGTGGCCGATGCCGCGATCATCAATTCACCGCACAGCTCGATCTCGGCGAGTGCCACGTGGTCCTGGACGGTCCTCTGCTGTATGCGGGACACCGGCACCTGTGCCACCTCCTCCTCAACGAGCGTTGTCCGCCCTACCACGGACAGAGCCCAGCGTAGGGAGCCCGCCACACTACGCGCATGGCACGGACGGACCATTTCCGGCCCGCCCGTACGGCCCAAGCCGGGGGCGAAAACGCCTGGAGAGCGCTCTCAGGGACCGGTGACGGCAATGGTTCCGGCATAGATGTCGCGCTCCGGCGGAAGCTCCACGTCCACCCGGGCCCCGAAGGCGTACAGCACCGTGGTGGAGATCACCTCCACCTCCGGCCCCGGCTCCCGCTGCCCGCCCCCGTCCCGGCCCCGGTCACCCCGCTCGCCGCCATCGCCCCGGTCTCCCCTGCCGCCGTCCGGATCGCCCGGTTCTGCGAACGTGAAGCGGTGCCGCATCTTGCGCGGCACCCCCTCGCCGTCCAGGAACACGTCGAACGGCACGACCCTGGTGGAGAATCCGCGCGCCGCCGCGGCGAGCGCGCCCCGCGCGTGCCGCGAAGCCCGCTCCGCCGCGCGGCGGAGGTCTGAGATCCCACGGAAGTGCCGCACCACGGTGCCGTCCTCGTCGGCCCTGGCCCTGCCGACGTACCGCACCTCGCGGGCACCGCGCAGCAGCGCCGCGGCGGCCAGCGGATCCGTCGCGCCACCGGTCACCAGATTGCCGTCCGGCAGCCCGGTCGTATCCACCCGCACCCACTTGTCGGGCGGAACGCCGGCGCCGCGGTCCTTCATGTACAACTCACCGGGGGCCAGCAGCTCCGTGACCGGCCGGCGCTCCTCCGAACCGGCGGCGTCCTCCGGCAGCACGACCCGCAACCGGCCCAGCCCGCGGCCGTAGTCGAAGCCGCCCCGGCCGCGGATGACGACGCGGGTGCCGCCGTTCGCGGTCTCCATCGACGTACGCGCCCTGGAACTGCCGGAGCGGATCAGGGCATCGGCCGCCGCGCGCACCAGCGCCAGATCACCGGAGGCCCGGGCTCGCTCGTCGGCGCGCGCGTCCCGTTTCGAACAGCCGGTCGCCGCGACACTCGAGGCCAGGACCGCGGCCACGAGGAGCGCGGCGACTCCGCCCCTGTGCCCGTGCTGTCGCACCACCATCGGCTGCGCACCCCCAGAAGACCCGCGGTGACTCGTCTTCCTAACGACCGCCCCCGGTGACTCGTCACGGCCGCTACCGTGGAGGGGTGCGCCACCCAGCCCCGGACGACCGCCCAGTGCGGCAGGACGAGCACCGGACCGACACGTTCGAGCGGGGTGCTTTCTGCTCGGCGAGATGCTCCTGCGGCTGGCGCGGGCCGGCGCGGAGAGCGCGCTCCCAGGCCCGCAGCGACGGGGAGAGCCACCGGACCGCCGAGGGCTGACGGCCGGGTGCAGCGCGGTTCAGCCCCGGGCTCGCGCCCCTGGTAGGGCTCACCTCTTGGCCTGGGTTGCCCCCGGTCAGCCCGGCTCACCTGCCGGTGGCCGCCCGTCAGGCCGCGAGATCCCGGTCGCGGCCGGGCGGCTGCTGCTGCTCGTCGGTGTCCGGATTTCCACGCTCCGCCCCGCCCGCCGGCCGGTCGCCCGTGGACGGCGCCACGGAACGTGCCCGTACGAGCCAGCCGGCGCGCGAGTCGGCGACGGTGCGGGTCAGCGGATTGAGCATCGCCATGGCCGGGGGCGCGAGGAGCAGCGCCACCGCGGTGCCGAGGGCGAAGCCGCCGATGACGTCGGTCGGGTAGTGCACTCCCATGTAGATCCGGCAGAAGCCGGCGAGCACCGCCAGCGCGATGGCCACCAGCCCGAACCTGCGGTGCGCGACGAAGATCCCCACCGCGATGGCCATGGCCATGGTCGAGTGGTCGCTGACGAAGGAGTAGTCGGTCTTCCCGTCGACCAGGACCTCGAGGCCCTTGTGGTCCAGGAACGGCCGCGGCCGTTCCACGAAGGAGCGGATCGGGATGTTGACGAGCAGCGCCAGCCCCGCGGCGAGGGGCGCCCAGACGAGACCGGCGACGGCGGACGGGCCGTCCTCCCGCTTTCTGACGCCCCACCAGCACCAGAGCATCAGGGCCGCGAGCGCGAAGATGGTGCCGTACTCGCCGGTCCACTCCATCACGCGGTCGAACCAGTGCGGGGCGTCCACCGCGAGACCGTTGATGTCGTACAGCAGCTCGACGTCGGGACCCGCCGCTCCAGTGGCCTGCGCCCCCGGTGACCCCATTGCCATCCCAGCCATGTGACACGGCCCCTTGTCTCTAACGCCTGCTCAATATTCGGTCACTGCACCCCCGTGCCCTGCCGCGCCCCCGTGGCGGCGGCGGCCCCGTGACGGCGGCCCCGCGTTCGGGTGTGCCGTCGCTCAGCCTTCCCCCGCAAGAGAACTCCACGGGCGGACACCGCGTTCCGTACTCCATCGAAAGATCACCAGGACGTTACCGAAGGGTGACCCGTCGTCGCAGCTCAGCGGCGAGTCCGACACGGAGCGTCCATCAGTGGTGACGCCATGGCCACTCTAAGGGTCCGCCCTGCCCGGGGCGTGCGGCACCCCCTCCCGGGGCGCCCGCCCGACGGGTCAGTCTTACGCGGCGTTCCTGTCGGGGAGTGCCTTTGCGCCATCTCCGGTGACCCTGGTGGCGCCGAAGTAGTCCGGCGTATCGATCTTGTCGAAACGGATCACGGCACCCGTGTAGGGCGCGTTGATCATGTACCCGCCGCCGACGTAGATGCCGACGTGCCGGATGGCCCGGGAGTCGGAGAGGTCGTCCGAGAAGAACACCAGGTCACCGGGGAGCAGCTCGTCGCGCGCCGGGTGCGCTCCGGCGTTGTACTGGTCGTTCGCCACCCGCGGCAGCGTGATCCCGACGCTCTCGTACGCCGCCTTCGTCAGCCCCGAGCAGTCGAAACGCCCGCCCTGCTCGGCCGTGCCGTTACCGCCCCAGAGGTACGGGGTGCCCAGCTTCTGCTGCGCGTAGTAGATCGCCCCGGCGGCCTGCTTCGACGCCGGTACGCCCGCCGCCGGCGCCTCGAAGCTCTTGGCGAGCGTCTTGATCGTCTTCACGTAGTTCTGCGTCTCGCGGTACGGCGGCACACCGTTGTACTTGATGACCGCGTACGGACCGGCGTTGTACGCGGCCAGCATGTTCGCGGTCGGATCGCCCGGCGCGTCCTGCACGTTTTTGGCCAATTTGCAGTCGTACGAAGCCGCTGACGGAATCGCGTCCGCCGGGTTCCACACGTCGGCCCTGCCGTCCCCGTCCCCGTCGACGCCGTGCACCGCCCAGGTGCCGGGGATGAACTGCGCTATCCCCTGGGCTGCCGCGGGGCTCTGGGCCTTGGGGTTCCAGCCGCTCTCCTGGTAGAGCTGCGCGGCCAGCAGCGCAGGGCTGATCTCCGGGCAGTGATTCCCCCACTGGAGCACCAGCTTCTTGTACGCGGCCGGTACGGCGTTCGCCGCCAGCCCCGCCGAACCGGCGCCGCCGTTCATGAGGTTGGCGGCCACGGTGTACGTGCCGACCACGAGCAGCGCCAGCAGGCTCATGACGAGCCCGAAGCCGACGCCGACACCCAGCCAGACCTTCCGCATGCCCTCTACCTTCCCCCACGGACCGTCAGTTCACCGGCGATGCAGTGGACGGTACAACGCCGCCCGCCGGATGGCGACGGCGCACGGAGGCGCCCGGAGGCGGGGCGGGAGGCACGGCCGGGGTCACGGGAGCAGACCGCCATGAGCCCACTTGACCGCGGACCGGCGGCAGGGTCCCATGCGAGGGAGACCGGAGGACACCGGTCCGGCGGCGAGGGAGCGAGGCCGCCGAAGAGTGGGAGGACACCGTGCCGGAACCGGAACTCGAATGGCAGCAGCCGAAGTCCCTCGAGGAGGGGCAGGAGGAGTGGCTCGAAGTCGCCTTCGGGCCGGACGGGCTGGTCCACATCAGACAGAACACGCGGCCGGACGAGATCGTCACGACCACGACGGCGAAGTGGGACGCCTGGGTGCTGGGCGTGAAGGCCGGCGAGTTCGACCACTTCGTGGAGTGAGCAAGCACACCCTCCTTCGTAACCCACCGTTGCCGAAAGTGACTTACCGTGATACACAGAGTAACGGTAGGCATCCGCACCAAGGATTCACACCGGATCCGCCGAGAAATACCGCTGAGGCGGCATGACCCGGCTGATTCGTCGGCGAAGATAGAGACGGACCCGTGCCGAGCGGCGCACGGCGCACGACTACCCACTAGGGGCGGTGAGTTCCACAATGTTCCTGGCAGCCGAAAAGGGCGACATCACCACCATCATCGGCGGCATCGCCCCCGACTGGGGGCCGTTCGGGAGCCTGGGCAACGAGGCCCGGGTCATGATCGAGGTCGTGATGGCGATCGCCATCCTCCTCTGCCTCGGCATCGCGATCTGGGGTGCGGCGAAGCAGCGCATCGGAGCCACGGCGCTGCGCGACACCTTCAGCGCGGAGCAGGGCAAGGGCCTGATCGTCGCCGGGCTGACGGGCGTCTTCATCATCGGATCGCTCGGCACCGTGTTCACCATCGTCTACGGCATGGCCGTCTAGCGCCGGACGGCCGCCCCGCGACGCGTTCCCGCCCTCGCAACCCCCGTGGCGGGCCGACGCGTCATGAAGTCATGTCCCACCTGTCCGTCGTGCCAACCGGCAGAGGTTGCGTCTCTTTGATGTCCAGTCATCACACCCCGCCCGAGCGGATTCCAGCAGGGCCGCTGTCGCACCCCCGCCACTACGATCAAGCCCAGGACGAGCAGGTCCGGGGCAGGGGACCTGCGGTCGAGTTCGAGGAGACGTGGCGGGCATGAGTTCCGGTGATCACGGCTACGGCGGCGACCAGACCCGCACCAGGCTGCCCGAGGGCAGCGCCGGTGACGCCTACGGCAGCGGGCGCCGGCCCGGCGGCCGCCCGTCAAGAAGCCTGATCACGGTCGTGGGTGTGGTGGTCCTCCTGGTCGCCGCGATCGCCTTCGCCAACCGCGGCGGCGGGAACGGCGGCAACGGCGGGGTCGACGGCAACGGCGGTGCCCCGCAGGCCCGTCAGACCGCCCCGACGGGCGAACGCCCGGTGACGGGCTCGGAAGCGGGCATCGCCTCCGGCTTCCCGAAGACGGAGCAGGGCGCGGAGTCGGCGGCGGCGAACTACGCGGTGGCGCTGGCCTCGGCGGACATCCTCAAGCCCGACCGGCGCCAGGAGCTCGTGGAGCAGCTGTTCGTGCCCAGCCGGGCGGCTTCCCTCAAGACCCAGTTCGACAAGGCCTACTCCAAGAGCTTCCTCGACAAGCTGGGCCTCGACGAGAACGGCGACGCCGAAGAAGGCATGACGTACGTGTCGCGCACCGCTCCTGTCGGCACCAAGGTCACCGACTTCGGCAACGACAAGAGCCGCGTCGAGGTCTGGTGCACGGGCGTGTTCGGCACCGCGGGGGTCGGCTCGACCAACCCCGTGGTCAACGACTGGTTCACGATGACGCTGGACCTGCAATGGACCAACGGGGACTGGAAGACCGTCAACTTCTCCCAGAAGGACGGTCCGGCCCCCGTCAACAGTGATCGCAAGGCGTCCGACGCGGACGAGATCGCGAAGGCCGTCGAGGAGTACGGAGGGTTCACCTATGCCCGGTAGCCCACGCCGCCGCGCGCTCACGCTTACCGGCGCCTTCGCGGCGCTCCAGACGGGCCTGTTCCTCTTCGCGGGCCGAGCTGTCGCCGAACCCACCCCCCCGGCCGAAGACAACAACTGCGACATGATCTTCGGCCAGGCCAAAGAGCTCTGCGAGCGTGACGCCGACAGCGGTGGCGACCCCACCGGTCCGCTGGAGGCCAACAACCCCCTGGACCCCCTGGCCTCCCTCGCGAAGGGCACCGCCGAGGCCGCCGCCTACGTCGTCGACAAGCTCTCCGAAGCCGTCGAGAAGACCGCGACCGTCGACTTCACCAACGCCGAGTTCCTCAAGCAGTACGCCCTCGTCTTCGCCGTCGCCACCTTCCTGACCCTCCTCCTCTGGCTCTTCGCCGTCGCCAAGCGCGCCATCCGCGGCGTGCCGTTCACCGAGGCCGTCACCGAGGCCATCGGCTTCCTGTGGCTGACCGTTCTCGCCTCCGCCTTCACCCCGTTGATCCTCTACACCGTGGTGTCGGCGACCGACAGCCTCACGGAGCTGATAGCGGCGGGCACCTCGTCGCAGACGGACGCCTTCTTCGGGTCGTTCTCCGAGGCACTGGAGAAGGGCGACAACATGGGCGGCGGGCCGATCATGCTGATCGTCGTCAGCCTGGTGTCGATCCTCGCCGCCGGCATCCTCTATCTGGAACTGGTCATCCGGGCCGCGCTGCTCTACGCCGGCGCGCTGCTCGGTGTCATCGTCTACGCCGGACTGGTCGACAAGAACCTGTGGGGCCATGTCCGCCGCTGGGCGGGCATCATGATCGCCGTCATTCTGGTCAAGCCGGTGATCGTGATCGTGCTCGGACTGGCCGGCGCGCTCAGCGGCTCGGAGGACGGGCCCAACGCGTTCTCCGCCGTCGTCTCCGGACTCGCCATCATCCTGCTGGCCATCTTCGCCAGCGCCATGATCTACCGCTTCGTTCCCGGCTTCGGTGACGAGGTCATGTCGGCCCGCACCAACCGCAAGGCCGCCACCGACGGCGCACAGGCCGCGGCCCTGATCTCCTCCCCGGCCGCGCTCGTCAAGCAGGGCATCAAGACACACAGCAGCCGCGGTGGGGGCGGCGACGAGAGTTCGTCGTCCCGGTCTGCGCCCCGCCCGCAGAACCAGGTGTCCGGCGGGGTCGCCGCGCACAGTTCCCGCGGCGGCTCCCCCGCACCGGCCGGGAACGGCGCGGGCACCAGCACTCCGGCGCAGGCTTCCCGTACGGGGAACCGCGGCGGCGGCAACACCAGTGGAGGTGAGCGGCGTTGACGACGCATCCCCAGCCGATCGCACCCCGGCGCACATATCTGATCGGCCGTGCCCGGCCGAACGCCATCGTCGGCAAGAACCGCGAGACCGGCGAGATCGTGCTGATCATCGCGGGCGCGTTCCTCGGCATGATGAGCGGCCTGCTGGTCCCGGTGCTGTCGCTGCGCATCGTGCTGCTCGTGGGCTTCCCGATGCTGGCGCTCGCGCTCGTCTACATGCCGTACAAGCACCGGACCTTCTACAAGTGGTTCGAGATCAACCGCTCCTACAAGCGCATCCTGCGGCAGGGCACGGCTTACCGATCCGGGGCGATCGAGGCCGGTGTGCGGCTCGACGGCCGCGAGGTCGAGGTCGGGCCGCCGCCCGGCATCGGCCGGATCAACTGGCTGGCCGCCCCCTTCGGCCCCGACGAGATCGCCGTGCTGCTGCACGCCGACCGGCGCACCGTGACGGCCGCGATCGAGATCGAGGGGCCGGGCGTCGGCCTGCGGGACAGCGAGGACCAGGAGGCGCTGGTCGACCGGTTCGGGACGCTGCTCAAGCACGTGGCCAACGGCGACGGCTTCGTGACCCGCATCCAGATGCTGGCCCGCACCCTCCCGGCCGACCCCGACGCGCACGCGAAGGACGTCGAGCGGCGCGGTGACCGCAGGTCGCCGGAGTGGCTCCAGGAGTCGTACGACCAGCTCCAGTCCATGGTGTCCACCTCCTCCGAGCAGCACCGCGCCTATCTCGTCGCCTGCATGCACTACACCCGCGAGCTGGCGTCCGAGGCGCACACGATGGCTCGGGCGGTCCGCGCGGGCAGCGGCCGGGGCCGGCTCGACAAGGACGCGGGCCTGGCCGTCGTCATGGCGCGCGAACTCACCGACATCTGCGCCCGGCTCGCCGAGGCCGACATCCGGGTCCGGCAGCCGCTGGGCCAGAGCCGGCTGGCCTCGCTCGTGCACTCGATGTACGACCCGGACCACCCGATCGACCACATCCAGGCGATGACCCGGCGCAACGCCTGGCCGGCCGAGCTGGACGCCGTGGAGCCGACGTATCTCCAGGCCAAGACGCGGGAGTCGGTGACCCGCGCCCCCTGGTGCCATGCGACGGCCTGGGTGAAGGAGTGGCCGATGACCCCGGTCGGGGTCAACTTCCTCGCCCCGCTGCTGGTGCACACCCCCGACGTGATCCGTACGGTCGCGGTCTGCATGGACCTGGAGCCCACGGAGGTCGCCATCGAACGGATGCTGACCGAGAAGACCAACGACGAGGCCGAGGCCAGCCGCGCCGCCAAGATGAACCGCACCGTCGACCCGCGCGACATCGCCGCCCACGGCCGCGTCGACCAGCGCGGCGAGGACCTCGCCAGCGGAGCAGCCGGGGTGAACCTCGTCGGCTACATCACCGTCTCGTCCCGCTCCCCGGAGGCGCTGGCCCGCGACAAGCGGACGATCCGCGCCTCCGCGGGCAAGTCGTACCTCAAGCTGGAGTGGTGCGACCGCGAGCACCACCGGGCCTTCGTGAACACGCTGCCTTTCGCGACCGGCATCCGACGATAGGGGCCCCGCCGTGCTCGATCCGCTGTCCGCCGTCACCGAGGCCTTCACCAGCTTCCTCTTCGGGAAGGTGGAGACGACCCGGCTGCCCGTCCGCACCTCCACCGGTCAGGCCCAGGCCGTCTACCTGCCGACGGCCGCCCCGGGTCTCGGCGACTCCGGGGTGATCATCGGGCGCGAGGTGTACTCCGGCAAGGGCTACATCTACGACCCCTTCCAGCTGTACGGCCAGCAGCTCCCCGCCCCGCACTGGCTGGTCCTCGGCGAATCCGGCAACGGCAAGTCGGCGCTGGAGAAGACGTACGTGCTGCGCCAGCTCCGGTTCCGGGACCGGCAGGTCGTGGTCCTCGACGCGCAGGGCGAGGACGGCGTCGGCGAGTGGAATCTCATCGCCGAACAGCTCGGCATCACCCCGATCCGGCTCGACCCCACGGCGGCGCTCAACGGCGGCATCCGGCTCAACCCGCTCGACCCGTCGATCACCACCACCGGCCAGCTCGCCCTGCTCCGCACCATCATCGAGGTCGCCCTCGGGCACGGCCTCGACGAGCGTTCGGGCTTCGCCCTGAAGGTGGCGCACGCCTACGTCAACGCGTCCATCACCGACCGGCAGCCCGTCCTGACCGACATAGTCGAGCAACTGCGCCACCCGGAGCCCGAGTCGGCGGAGGCCATGAACGTCGCGCTGGAGGACGTACGGGCCTGGGGTCTGGACGTCGCCCTCGTGCTGGACCGGCTCGTGGACGGCGATCTGCGCGGCATGTTCGACGGCCCGACGACAGCCGGGATCGACCTCGACGCGCCGCTGATCGTCTTCGACCTCTCACACATCGACCGCAACTCGATCGCCATGCCGATCCTGATGGCGATCGTCGGTGTCTGGCTGGAGCACACCTGGATCCGCCCGGACCGGGTCAAGCGCATCTTCCTGGTCGAAGAGGCCTGGCACATCATCAACTCTCCTTTCGTCGCCCAGCTGTTCCAGCGGCTGCTGAAGTTCGGCCGCCGGCTCGGCCTCTCGTTCGTCGCCGTCGTCCACCACCTCTCGGACGTCGTGGACGGGGCGGCGGCCCGCGAGGCCGCGGCCATCCTCAAGATGGCGTCCACCCGCACCATCTACGCCCAGAAGACCGACGAGGCCCGAGCCACCGGCAACGTCCTCGGGCTGCCCCGCTGGGCCGTCGAGATCATTCCGACGCTCACCCCCGGCATCGCCGTCTGGGACGTCAACGGCAACGTCCAGGTCGTCAAGCACCTCATCACCGAGGCCGAGCGCCCGCTCGTCTACACCGACCGCGCCATGACCGAGTCCTCCATGACCGACGAGGCGCTGGCCCTGGAGCGCGCGGCCGAGGCGGAGGCCGAGGAACGCGCCGCCCGGGCCATGGAGCAACAGCTCGCGGACGAGGTGGTCGGCTCCTCAGAGTCGACGGTGGCCTGAGCGTGGCCGGAACGGGTGCCACCGGGGGTGGCCGGGACGGACGGACCGAGGGCGGCATCCCGGACGGCCTGCTCGTCGGGCTGCTGGGCTTCCTGCTGCTGCTCACGTTGCTGGTGTGGACGGCGGCCGGGCTGTCCGCGCTCCTCGCGCACGGCTCCTGGCCCTCGGGCACCGGTTTCACCCATACGCCGGTGGCGATGCGGCATCTCGTCACGGACCCACGCGACCTCTCGACGGCCTGGCCGGACGCGGCAGGCGAGCTGTCCGGGCCCGGGCTGTTCTGGGGCATCTTCATCGGCGAGCTGATGGTGCTGATCGTGCTGGCGGTCTTCGTGGCCGGCACGGTCGCGCGCTGGCGCGCCGTGCGCCGGCGGGCGCGCGACAAGGCCGCCGCGGCGCCGGGCACAGCCGCCGGTGGTTCCGTATCGGGCCCGCCGGCGGAGACCACGGGTTCCGCGGCCGGCACCTCTCGGGCCGCGCCCGCGCACCACCCGGAACCACACGGCCGGGATCCGCACGCCCCGGAGCAGCACGGTCCGGGACAACACGCTCCGGGACAGCACGGCATGGGGCGGAACGGCTTGGGGCGGAACGGCTTGGGGCCACACAATTCCGGGCAGCCGGGTCCGGAGGAGTACGGCCAGGGACAGCGCCGTTCGGAGCAGCCCGGCCCGGAGGAGTACGACCAGCGGCAGTACGGTTCGGAGCAGCACACCCCGGACCGGCGTCACACCGGTCCCCCTCACGCCGCTCCCCCTCACGCAGCTCCGGACGCACCGGGCCCGGACACACCGGGCCCGGGATCGCAACACCCCGCCACGTACGCACCCGGTGCGCCCGCGCCGGGACCCGGCGGCACCCTCGATCCCGGCCCCGGCTCCGCGGCACATCCGCCCTCGCCGCCCCCCGCTGACGCCCGCCCCCCGGCCGCGGCGGCCCACCAGCCGCCGGGCACTGGTACCGCACACGAGACACCCCGTCACCGGGCGTACGGCGACGGCACGGAAGGCCCCGGCCACCCGTATCCGGAAACCGCCGAGCCACCCGCCCCGCCAACAGCACTCCGAGCCGCCACCGCTTCCGCCGCGCCGCCCGGCCCGCGGGCCGTCCCCGTGAACGGCCCGAATCAAGGCACCACCGCACCCTGGGGCGTGCACTTCACCGGGACGACCGGAGCGACCGGGACGACGAGTGCGACCGGACCGACCGGCGGCGCCGAGGCGCGCCGCCGGCTCGCCCTGCGCGCCGTCACCGGGGCCGCCGGCCCGCTCCTCGTCGTCACCTCCGACCCCGCGCTGTGGGCCGAGACGAAGGACGCCCGCGGCAAGCTCGGCCCCAGCCACCTCTACGACCCCGGGCAGCTCCTCGACACGCCCTCCCGGCTCCGCTGGTCGCCCGTCTCCGGCTGCGAGTCGCGGGAGGTGGCCGCCCGGCGCGCCTGCGCCCTGCTGGCGCCCGTACGCCCGCCGAGCGCCCTCGACTCCGCCATGGCGGAGACCGCCGAGACGCTGCTGCGCAGCTGGCTGCACGCCGCCGCGGTGGACGACCGCCCCTTCCGGCAGGTGCACCGCTGGGCCTCAGGTGCGGCCGCGCACGAGCCGGTACGCATCCTCCGTACGAACACCCGGGCCGCCGGCGGCTCGGCGGGCGAGCTGGAGGGCGCGCTCACCGCCTATCCGGAACGGCGCGAGCTGGCCCAGGAGCTGACGGCCCGCGCCCTGTCGGCGCTCTCCTCCGTCCACATCCGCAACGCGTGCAATCCGACCCGGGCGGACGCGCTCGCGCTGGAGTCGTTCGTGGCCGAGGGGGGAACGCTGTACGTCGTGGGCGAATCCATCGAGGACCCCCGCGCCCGTCCGGGCGCGATGCCGTTCCTCACCGCCCTCGTCTCAGCCGTGGTCGAGCACGGCCGCCGCGTGGCCGAACGGCGACCCGGCGGCCGGCTCGACCCACCACTCACCCTCGTCCTCGACGACATCGCGGCCGTGGCCCCCGTCCCGGAGCTCCCCGAGCTGGTGGCCTCCGGTCCCGCAAGAGGCCTGCCGACACTGGCCCTGCTCCGCTCCGAGGAACAGGCCCGGGCGCGCTGGCCCCGCCACTCCCTGGTGCCCTGACCGGGCGCCCTGACCGATCCGGCCGACCCGTCGGACACCGTACGAGACGAAGCGGAAGCACCTGACCTGCCGGATCACGACCCGGCGGCGGGACGGTCCGGGCCTCCGGCCCACGGCCGGACCAACGTGGAACCCCGGCGGCCGACCGGAAAGAGGGAGGGCCGGGACGGGGGCGGTCCAGGGCCGGACAGGTCCGGAACCAGGACCGGCAACCGCAGCAAGCGGGCCCCGCGCCGGCGTTACGCAGCAGCTCTGCGGGGGAACGCCGCAGTCAGGGCCGAACCCCGTCCAACACCCCGCGGACCAAACTGCCGGTCAACCCCGCAGACGAAGCTGTCGGTCAGCCCCGCGGACCACCGCCACGACCCACCTCCACGGCTCAGCTCCACGACCCACCTCCACGGCTCAGCTCTGCGGCTCAGCTCTGCGGGCGTTCCATGGCCAGCTCGTACTCGGTCTCGTCCGGGCGCGGCGGGAAGGCCATGGTCTGCCCGGTCGGGGTGAAGCCGAGCCGGGCGTAGAAGGCGCGGGCCCGCGGGTTGTCGCCGTGCACCCAGAGCCGGACGCGCTCGGCACCGGTGTTGTCCCACGCCCAGTTGACCGCGGTACGGAAAAGCTCCTCCGCCAGCCCCGTGCCGCGGTACTCGGGCCGGGTGTAGACACCGACGATGTGCAGCTGCGGCGGCACGGTCCCGTCCGCGGTCTCGTCGAGCAGCGCGAGCATGGCGACCCAGCTGCCGTCCGCGTCGGCAGCGAACACCGTGGTCGACGCCCCGCCCTCCGTGATGGGTGTCGCACGCCTGCGCCACGACTCCTCGCTCCGCTCGAGGCCGTCCTCGTACGTCTCGATGAACGCCACCCGGGCGACCGGGTCCCGCAGCGCGTCCAGCCGCAGCTCTCTGAGCCTGGCCCAGTCCTCGGGCCGGGCGGTGCCGATCTTGTAGTCCATGGCTCGATGCTCGCACGCGAAAACGGCCGTACGGCGTCCGGACGGCAACCGGACGCCCTACTACCGGAAGTGCCCCCTGGAGCGGACGGCTCGGCCGTACATCCCTCGGCGAGTCCCGCACGTCCTGCACAGCACGGCAACTCCAACCGTTCCAAGGGGGATTCATGGCACATCCTCGATTCTGTGCGACAGCCGCGGCCGTCGCCGTCGCGGCGACGCTCGCCGCGGCACCGCAGAGCGCCGCGGAGGCGAAACAGCCCTGCGAACCGGAGATCAAAGTCCTGGAGCGGATCGGCGGCGTGCCCTTCGGCGACGGAGTGGCCGACTTCGGCCGGGGCGGCCTCACCGTGGGCCGGTCGGGCGACCAGGCGACCTACTGGCTGGGGACCGAGGGGCATCCCGTACCGCCGGGCGACGGAACGGGCACCCTCTCCGTGCAGTCGAGCACGCTCACCGCCGTCAACGGGAACGACGTGATGACCGGCAAGGACTGGACGATCGACGGCGGAACGAGGTCGTACACCTATCGCCTCGGCGACCCGGCGGTGACCTGGCTGCCCGCTCCCACCACCGATTCCTGGGACGCCACCGACGTGCACGCCGAGGACATCAACGACCGTGGCCAGGTCGTCGGGTACGACGGGCTGGCCCGCAAGGCCTATGTGTGGCGGAACGGCGGCATGGTCCGCGAACTCACACCGCCGGCAGGAGTGACGAACGCGGAAGCCCACGCCGTCAACAACAAGGGAGCGATCGTGGGGCGTGGGCAGGCCCTGGCCGGGGACGGCACCCCGAGTGGCTGGGTGCTGCTGCTCTGGCCGTCCGGCGGCGGACCGGCCGACATACTCGGCCCGACCGGCTACGGCCAGCCCGACATCGACGAGCGTGGACGCGTCGTGGCCACGATGCCGCCCGACGCCACGACCGGTCTGCGGAAGGCGGTCCTCTGGGACCGTCAATACACCGCGGGCGCCGTCGAGGTGGACGGTCTCGCCGCTTTCGCGGGCAGCGGATCGTTCCGCGGCATCAGCCCCAGCAGCAGGCTGGTGGCCGGCACGGCGTTCAATCCCGCCGATCCGGGCAGGGCGTCCCAGGCTCAGGTGTGGCCGGGCCACGGGCCGGTACTGGCCCTGCCGCCCCTCGAACCCGGGACACCGTCGCAAGCAACCGCCGCGTCGGACAACGGTTCTGTCGGCGGTTACGCCGAGCAGTGGGGCGTGGACCACCCCGTGATCTGGACATGTGCCCTGGAACAGGGCTACCGGCCGGAGTAGCCCAAAACAAAAAGGGCTGGTCCCTGAATCGGAATCGATTCGGGGACCAGCCCTTTTCTCAAAGATTGTTCGGCGGCGTCCTACTCTCCCACAGGGTCCCCCCTGCAGTACCATCGGCGCTGAAAGGCTTAGCTTCCGGGTTCGGAATGTAACCGGGCGTTTCCCTAACGCAATAACCACCGAAACACTATGAAACAAACAAACCGGAACAACACAGTTCGTTATTTCAGAACCAACACAGTGGACGCGAGCAACTGAGGACAAGCCCTCGGCCTATTAGTACCAGTCAACTCCAACC
>NZ_WHPN01000398.1 GCF_009735685.1 Streptomyces lycii
GCCGGGCCCGTGAGCAGCGCCCGCAGCAGCTCGCCGGTCTCCGCCCCGGCCCGGGCCTCGGCGGCGAGCAGCGCGCCGATCCGGTCCGCGGTCTCCATGGCCTGGGCGAGCCGGGGGTCCGGGGGGCCGCCGCGGGCCTCGCCGGTTTCCAGCCCGGCCAGATGCCCGTCGTCGAGCAGCCAGACATAGCCGTACACGACGCCCCGGTGGCGTACCGGAAGGCAGATCCGGCCGACGCGGACCCCCGCCGCCGGGTCCGGCGGGATGCGGACCGGGCCGGTCGCCCGGGTGATGCCGAACGCCTCGAACCAGGCCCGTACGGCCGGGGTGGAGCGCCGGTGCAGGATCGACCGGGTGCGGACCGGGTCGAGCTCCACCCCGCTGCCGTCGTCCCCGCCGCCGTCGTCGTGCGCCCCGAAGGCGATCAGCCCGAAGTGCCGGTCCTCCAGGGTCGCGGGGGCGGCCAGCACCGCCGAGATCTCGTCAACCAGCTCCTGGTAGTCACCGCGCACCCGCCGACCTCGCCGTTCTTCCCGTCCGCACCGTCATCCGCACGTCGTCCGCACCGCCGTCCGCGCCATCCGCACCATCCGCACGTCGTCCGCGCCATCCGCACGTCGCCCGCACCGCGTCCGCCGTCCGCCGCCGGCCGTTCGGTACGGGCCTCGCCGTCCCCCGCCGCCCCATTCTCGTACACCGTCATACAGATGTCTGAGATCGGGGCCACCGGCGCGTGACAGCTGTCGATGGTGGCGCGGACCGCGCGATCCTAGGTTCTACGGAGACTCTTCAGGCCTTCCGGCGCACACCCCCGTGCCGCGGGCCGACCGATTCCCGTGGAGGTGCCCCGTGCTGGGTCCCGTGCTTCTCGCCGCCGCGCGCAGCGACGGCATCCGCCGTCTGGTCGCGGCCGCGCCGGTCACCCGCCCCGTGGTGGACCGGTACATCGCGGGCGAAGGGCTCGGCGACGCCATGAGCGCGGTGCGGGCGCTCACCGGGCGCGGGCTCGACGTCACGCTGGACCATCTCGGTGAGGACATCACCGACCCGGCGGAGGCGCGCCGCAACCGGGACGCCTACCTCGCCCTGTGCGACGCGCTGGCCGCGGAGGGCCTGGCGGAGCGCGCCGAGATGTCCGTCAAGCTCTCGGCCTTCGGGCAGGCGCTGCCCGGCGGGCACGACGTGGCCCTGGCCAACGTCACCCCGGTCGTCGAGGCGGCCGCCGCGGCCGGCACCACGGTCACCCTCGACATGGAGGACCACACCACGGCCGACTCCACCCTCGCGGTCCTCGCCGAGCTGCGGAGGAGCCACCCGCAGACCGGCGCGGTGCTCCAGTCGTACCTCTTCCGCACTGAGGACGACTGCCGCGCGCTGGCCGGGGAAGGGTCCCGGGTGCGGCTGGTGAAGGGCGCGTACAAGGAGCCCGCGAGCGTCGCCTTCCAGGACAAGCACGAGGTGGACCGGGCGTACGTCCGCTGCCTCGGCATCCTGATGGCCGGCCGCGGACATCCCATGATCGGCTCGCACGACCCGCGGATGGTGGCCATCGCACAGGAACTGGCCCGGCGCACCGGACGCAAGCCCGGCGACTACGAGTTCCAGATGCTGTACGGCATCCGGGAGGCCGAGCAGCGCCGGCTGGCCGACGAGGGCCACCGGATGCGGGTGTACGTCCCGTACGGCACCGACTGGTACGGCTACTTCATGCGCCGCCTCGCCGAGCGCCCCGCCAACCTGGCCTTCTTCCTGCGTTCCCTCGCCACCCGGGGCTAGGAGGTGTCGTCCGCGGACAGTGCTCCCTCACCCACGGGGATCCGGACGGCATCCCTGACGGCCCCCGCCCCCAGACCTCGAAACACCACCCACCGAAGGAGACAACGGCACTCATGGACGCTGTGACCCAGGTCCCCGCGCCGGTCAACGAGCCGGTGCACACCTACGCACCCGGCAGCCCCGAGCGCCAGCGGCTGGAGGCCAAGCTCAAGGAGCTGGCGGACAACCCGGTCGAGCTGCCGATGACCATCAACGGCGAGCGCCGGATGGGCGGCGGCGAACGCTTCGACGTCGTCCAGCCGCACAACCACCGCGCCCGTCTCGGCACCTACGCCAACGCCACCCGGCAGGACGCGCAGGACGCGATCGACGCGGCCCTGGCCGCCGCCCCCGCCTGGCGCGCCACGTCCTTCGACGACCGTGCCGCCATCATCCTCAGGGCCGCCGAGCTGCTCTCCGGCCCGTGGCGGGAGACCATCGCCGCCTCCACCATGCTCGGCCAGTCGAAGACCGCCCAGCAGGCGGAGATCGACGCGCCCTGTGAGCTGGTGGACTTCTGGCGGTTCAACGTCCACTTCGCCCGCGAGCTGCTGGAGGAGCAGCCGCTGGTGCAGCCCAAGGGCGTCTGGAACCGGCTGGACCACCGCCCGCTGGAGGGCTTCGTCTACGCGATCACGCCGTTCAACTTCACGGCCATCGCGGGCAACCTGCCGACCGCCCCGGCCCTGATGGGCAACGTGGTCGTCTGGAAGCCCTCGCCCACCCAGACGCACGCCGCCGTGCTGCTGATGCGGCTGCTGGAGGAGGCCGGGCTGCCGAAGGGCGTCATCAACCTCGTCACCGGTGACGGCAAGGAGGTCTCGGAGGTCGCCCTGCCGCACCCGGACCTCGCCGGGGTCCACTTCACCGGCTCCACGAAGACCTTCCAGTACCTGTGGCGGACGGTCGGCGAGAACATCGACCGCTACAAGAGCTACCCGCGGATCGTCGGCGAGACGGGCGGCAAGGACTTCATCGTCGCCCACCCGACGGCCGACCCGGCGGTGCTCAAGACGGCGATCACCCGCGGTGCGTTCGAGTACCAGGGCCAGAAGTGCTCGGCGGCCTCCCGCGCCTACATCCCGCGGTCCCTGTGGGAGAACGGCTTCAGGGAGGAGCTGGCCGCCGAGGCCGACAGCCTCGCCATGGGCGACGTCAGCGACCTGTCGAACTTCATCGGCGCCGTCATCGACGAGCGGGCCTTCGCGAAGGTCACCGCGGCGATCGAACGTGCCCGGCAGGACCCGGCCTGCGAGATCGTCGCGGGCGGCGGCTACGACGACTCGGAGGGCTGGTTCGTCCGGCCGACCGTCATCACCTGCACCGACCCGGCGCACGAGATGTTCGCCACCGAGTACTTCGGCCCGGTCATCGCCGTCCACGTCTACGAGGACGGCGACTGGGACGCCGTGCTGGAGCAGATGGAGTCGGCCTCGGCCTACGCGCTCACCGGCGCCGTGCTGGCCAAGGACCGCTCGGTGCTGGCGGACGCGAGCGAGAAGCTGCGCTTCGCGGCCGGCAACTTCTATCTGAACGACCGGCCCACCGGCTCCATCGTGGGCCAGCAGCCGTTCGGCGGCGGCCGGGCGTCGGGCACGAACGACAAGGCCGGCTCGAAGTTCAACCTGATCCGCTGGGTGTCCCCGCGCGCGATCAAGGAGACGTTCGTCGCCCCGACGGACTACCGCTACCCGCACATGGGCTGACCGCGGCCGTCCCCGGACCCGCCCCCGGCGCGGTGAACGCGCCGGGGGCGCGGAACCGGTGCCGCACCGGTGCCCGGGCGCTCTATCGTGGGCGTCGTGAAGACCGCCGGTGGAACCGGAAGTGGACTGGCCCGGGCGGCTGTTGCCGTCCGGGGGACCGGGCACCCCGGACGCCGCTCCGCGGTCTGGGGAGCGGTGGCGCTCGCCGTCGGCCTCGCCGCGGCCGGGGCCTACCACCGGGCCGGGGCGACCGGCACCGACCTGCTGCGTGATCTGTCGGTCGGCTGGGCCTACGCCGCGGCCGGGCTGGTGGCGTGGTGGCGCCGCCCGGCGAACCGCACCGGGCTGCTCCTGCTGGCCGAGGGCCTGACCTGGTTCCTGGGCAACTTCCAGGGCTCGGGCGTGCCGCTGCTGTTCGCGCTCGGCGCCTGGGGAGAGGCACTGAACCTCGCGGTCCTGGCGCATCTGCTGCTCGCCTTCCCCGAGGGGCGGCTCGGCACCCGTCTGGAGCGGCGCGTCGTGGCCTGCGGTTACGGGCTGGTCGCCGTCGGCGGACTGCTGCGCACGCTGCTCTACGACCCGTCGGCGGGGGTGGACGCCAGCTATCTCGCCTGCCGCGACTGCGGCCCGAACGCGCTGCTGCTCCACTCCGACCCGCGGCTGTTCGAGGCCGTCGACCTGGCGTACCGCTGGCTCGGCGCGCTGATCACCCTGGTCGTCCTGGCCGCGCTGGTACGCCGCTGGCGGGTCAGCTCCCCGGCGCGGCGGCGCATCCTGCTGCCCGCGGGCGTCGCCGTGGCGATCGCCGTCGCGTTCGTCGGCTGGGAAGTGCTGTACGTGCTGGCCCCCGGCTCGCTGGCGACCGCCGACGCCCTGCTGACCCTGCCGTCCGACCTCAGCCAGGTGGCCGTCCCGGTGGCGTTCCTCGCCGGGCTGCTGCGGACCAGGCTGCACCGCGCGGCGCTGGGCAACGTCGTCGTCGAGGTGGGCCCGGATCCCGCGCCCGAGCGGTTGCAGGAGGTGCTGTCGCGGGTGCTCGGCGACCCCGCGCTGCGGCTGGGGCTGGCCCGCGGCGGCGGCCGGGACGGCTACGCCGATGTGCACGGCCGCCCGTTACGGCTGCCGCCGCCGGGCAGCGGCCTCGCCACCACCCCGGTCGCGGACGGCGACCGGCGCTCCGCGGTGCTCGTGCACGACGCCGCGCTCGGCGAGGACCCCCAGCTGATCGCGGCCGTCGCCGCCTCCGTACGGCTGTGTCTGCGCAACAGCACCCTGCGGTCGCAGGTCACGGTGCGGGCGGAGGAGACCAGGGCGGCGCAGGCGCGGCTGCTGGAGGCGGCGGACGCGGAACGGCGGCGGCTGGAGCGCGATCTGCACGACGGCGCCCAGACCCGGCTCGTGTTCGCGCTGATGTCGCTGCGGCGGCTCGGCCGGGGCCTGGACGACCGGGCGGACCCGGCGCTGCGGGACACGGTGTCCGAGGCCGACCGGGCGCTCCGGCTCGCCATCGACGACCTGCGGGACCTCGCCCGCGGCATCCACCCGGCGGTGCTCACCCGGGAGGGCCTGGGCGCGGCGGTGACCGCGCTGGCCGAGGAGGCCGCGCTGCCGGTGGTGGTGATGGCCGAACCGGGCCGCTGTCCGCCGCTCGTGGAGTCGACGGCGTACTTCGTGGTCTGCGAGGCGCTGTCCAACGCCGTCAAGCACGCCGGGGCCGGGGCCGTCAGCGTGTCGCTGCGCAGCACGGGGGGCCGGCTCGCCGTCGAGGTGGCCGACGACGGCGCGGGCGGCGCGGACCCCGGCGGGGGCACGGGGCTGCGGGGGCTGGCCGACCGGGTGGCCGCGACGGGCGGCTCGCTGGAGGTCGTGAGCCCGCCCGGGGGCGGCACCCGGATCCGGGCGGAGCTGCCGTGCGGGTGATCGTGGCGGAGGATTCCGTACTCCTGCGGGAGGGGCTGGTGCGGCTGCTCCAGGAGGCCGGGTTCACGGTGGCGGGCCAGGCGGGCACCGCGGAGGAGGCGCTGTCCCGGGCCGCCCGGTGCCGGCCCGATGTGGCGCTGATGGACATCAGGATGCCGCCGACGCACACCGACGAGGGCGTGCGCGCGGCACTGGCGCTGCGCGAGAGTCTGCCGGACACCGGGGTGCTGCTGCTGTCCCAGTACGTGGAGACCGGCAACGCGGTGCGGGTCATGGCGCGGGAGCCGCGCGGCTTCGGCTATCTGCTCAAGAACCGGGTGGCGGACATCGGCGAGCTGACCGACGCCGTGAAACGGGTCGGCGCCGGTGAGACGGTCGTCGATCCCGAGGTCGTCGCCCGGCTGATGGGCCGGCCGCGGGTGGCCGGCGGCCCGGACGTCCTCACGCCGCGGGAGCGCGAGGTGCTGGCGCTCATGGCGGAGGGCCGCTCGAACGAGGCGATCAGCGAGCGGCTGTACATCAGCGCGAAGACCACCGAGACCCATGTCCGCAACGTCTTCACCAAGCTGGGCCTGGAGCCCTGCCCGGAGGACCACCGCCGGGTGCTGGCGGTCCTCGCCCACCTCCAGGCGTCCTGACCGCCTGCCTCCGGGCCTCCTGACCGGACGGCCGGGTTTCTCAGGGCCGGCCCCGATGCGGTGCCCGCCCGCCGTCCGTAACGTCATGGGAGCCGGCAGCCCGCGGCCGACGGGGGACACGGGGGAGTGGCCGCGGCTGCCGGCGAGGCCGCCGTGACGCCGGAGGGACCCTCTCGGGGAGGGCTCCCTCCGGCGCCGCGGCGTCCGCCGTCTCAGATAGTAGGAAGTCCGAGTAATTGTGGAGACAGCGAGGCTGAGCTGCCTTAGCTTTGTAGGAAGCCGAACGTCTCGCGTATCCAGCGATCGGCGGTCGAGGCCCGTGCCCCGAGCAGGTGACCCCTGCGGCACACCGGCCCCCGCCCCTTCCGGCGCTCCGTGTCCTTCCCCGGCTCTCTCCGGGGTTCCGCTCCTCGCTCCGTATGGGAGACGTGCCCTCATGAACGAGACCGCCCGCAAGGTCCGCCGCAGCCACCAGTCCCGCACCGCCGACGCCGACGCCCGGCGGCACGCCGCCGCCGCTCTGCAGCGAGCCCTCGACCGCCGGGACAACGGCGGCGCCACCGGCCACTGAGCGTCGCCGCCCGCGCTCGGGGCCGTCCGGCTTCCCGGGCCCTGCCTCCGGGTACTGCCTCCGGGCCCCGCCACAGGGATTCCGCTACCGGGCCCCTGCCGCCGGGGACCCCGCTGCCCCGCCGCGCGGCCTCCCCGGCGCGGGGCGGCTCAGCCCTCCGCGCGGCTCACTTTCCCGTGCGGCTCAGCCCTCCGCGCGGCTCACTTTCCCGTGCGGCTCAGTCCTCCGTGCGGCTCACTTCTCCGTGCGGCTCAGCCCTCCGTGCGGACCACCTCGAAGTGGTCGATGCGCTCGCCGCTGTCCGCCAGCGCCGTGACCCTCAGCCTCGGCCGGCTGCCCGGCTCGGACTCGACGGCCAGGAACGAGAAGCCGGTGTAGCGCACGCGCGACCACTCCACCCGGTCCGGATCGGGCAGCCGCAGCTTCGTCCAGTGGAAGGTCAGGATGCTCTCGCGGTCGTCCTCGTGCCCCTCGTAGCTGTCGGGCACGCCCGCCCCGAAGCCGTAGAGATCCTTGCCCGCGCCGCCCGCCGTGACGTACACGGTGCCGTCGCGCGCCGGGTCGGTGGTCCCGCCGACGGGCACCCGCCGGCCGACCTCGCCGTCCCGGATGGCGTCGGTCCGCTCGTAGACGTGGTTGTGGCCGTTGATCACCAGGTCCACCCGGTGCCGGGCGAACAACTCGCCCCACGCGTCCCGCACCCCGCCGTCGGAGGCGTGCGTGCTGGTGGAGTAGGCGCAGTGGTGGAAGAAGACGACGACGAAGTCGATCCCGGGCTCCGCGCGCAGCTCCCGCAGCCGCCGCTCCAGCCAGGCGGTCTGCCGGCCGCCGGTGTAGCCCCGGTTCGCCGGGATCTCGTACGAGACGTCGTTGGCGTCCAGGGCGACGACGCCCACGTTGGAGTAGGTGAAGGAGTAGACGCCGGGGGCCAGGCGCGGGTCCGGGCCGTTGTCCGGCAGTGACCACCGGGCGAGCTGGCCGCCGTAGCCCTCGGGCGAGTACCAGGCCTCCATGTCGTGGTTGCCGGTCGTCACCATCCACGGGACGCTCGCCGCGACGGACTCCGTCTGCGCCAGGAACTGGTCCCACACCCGGGCGTCGTAGGTGTCGGACTCCTTGCCGCGCCCGGTGGAGTCCGCGTAGCAGATGTCTCCGGCGTGCAGATGGAAGGACGGGTTCTGGCCCAGGATCAGCTGGTCGTTGGCGAGGGCGTGATAGCCGACGCCCTGGTCGCCGAAGGCGGTGAAGACGAACCGTTCCCGCTCCCGCGGGGCGGTGCGGAACGTGCCGAGCGTGCCCAGCCGTCCCGCCTCCGCCGGGTCGAAGCCGTCGTGGCCGACGCCGTAGTAGTACGTCGTGCCCGGGCGCAGCCCGCCCAGGGCCGCGTGCAGGTAGAACTGCTCGACGGCCGGCAGCCCGTGGCTCAGGGCGGGGGTCCGCAGCTCGCGCACCTCGGCCTCGATCTTCCGGCTCAGCTCCCACGGCTCGGTGCCGACCCGGATGTACGGGCGCCGCACGGCGAAGGGCACCTGCCAGGAGACCCGCATCTGCGTCCCGGGGTCGGCGCCGAACGCCAGGTGGCGGCCGAAAGGGGCGACCAGGCTGCCGTCCACGGAGGCCGTCGCGGGCGCGGTGACGAGGGCCGGACCGGCGGCGCGGGCCGGCGCGGCGGCACCGCCGGACAGCAGCCCGGCCCCGCCGGCGGTGCCCGCCGCCCGGAGCACCCCGCGGCGGGAGAGCCGGGAGCGCAGGTACTCGTGCTGCTCGGGCATGGTCATGCGCCGTGCCAGCCGCTCGGGAATGCCGATGCGGGGAGTGTCCGGGGAAGAGGGCTGCCGCCCCTCGGGCGAGGAAGTCATGGCGGGTAACTTCCCAGTAACTTAGGGCGGAGGACAAGACTCCGGGTGAACGGAAGTTGATGCTCCGGTCACGGCGCGTCCGGCGGGAGGGCGCGCGCACGCGTTCGACGTGCGGGCGGTCGTACGCATGTCCGGCGGGCCCGGCCGTCCGTATCGCGGACGTCGTGTGTCATCCCATGGGACGGGGAGTAGGGTGCCCGGCATGTCTCGCAGCATCGATCTCGCAGTGATCCCCGGTGACGGCATCGGCAGGGAAGTCGTGGCCCAGGGCCTCAAGGTCCTCTCCGCGGCCCTTCCGCAGGATGTGAAGCTGGAGACCAGGAACTACGATCTGGGCGCCCAGCGCTGGCACGCCACCGGCGAGACCCTGCCGGACGCCGAGCTGGACGCCCTGAAGCGGCACGACGCGATCCTGCTGGGCGCGATCGGCGACCCCTCCGTGCCCTCCGGCGTACTGGAGCGCGGCCTGCTGCTGAAGCTCCGCTTCGCGTTCGACCACTTCATCAACCTGCGTCCGTCGAAGCTGTTCCCGAACACCGCCACCCCGCTCGAGGGCCGCCCGGACATCGACTTCGTCGTCGTCCGCGAAGGCACCGAGGGCCCGTACACGGGCAACGGCGGCAGCCTCCGCACCGGCACCCCGGCCGAGGTCGCCACCGAGGTCAGCCTCAACACCGCCTACGGCGTCGAGCGCGTCGTCCGCGACGCCTACGCGCGGGCGAACGCCCGCCCGCGCAAGAAGCTGACGCTGGTCCACAAGAACAACGTCCTGGTGCACGCCGGCCACCTCTGGAAGCGGATCTTCGACGCGGTCGGCCGGGAGTACCCCGAGGTCACCACCGACTACCTGCACGTCGACGCGGCGACGATCTTCTTCGTCACCCAGCCCGAGCGGTTCGACGTGATCGTCACCGACAACCTCTTCGGTGACATCCTCACCGACCTGGCCGCGGCCGTCACCGGCGGCATCGGTCTGGCCGCCTCCGGCAACATCAACCCCACGGGCGCCTTCCCGTCGATGTTCGAGCCCGTGCACGGCTCGGCCCCGGACATCGCCGGCCAGGGCAAGGCGGACCCGACCGCCACCGTCCTCTCGGTGGCCCTGCTGCTCCAGCACCTGGGCCACGCGGACGAGGCCGCCCGTGTCGAGCGGGCGGTGGCCGAGGACCTCGCCGCCCGCGAGGGCAGCCGCACGACCGACGAGATCGGCGACGCGCTGGCCGCCCGAGTATCCGGCTGACCCACCCGGCCACCGCCGGGATCCACTCCCGCGGAGCCGCGGACCCACCCACCCCGTTCAAGCGGCTCCCGACACCCTCGGGAGCCGCTTCGCGTCTCCGGCAGCGCTGACAACCGCGTTGCCGGGTGCGACCATCGACCCCAGGGCCGCGCCGCTCCGCCCCGCCCCGGACCCGGTGTTCCCCCACGCGAGAACGAACCGCCATAATCGGACACACGGCCGCATCGCGCAGGGAAGCTCGGACGTCCTAGCAACTCCGGAGGCGAAGCGTGCGGTCCGCCACGACCTCACGGTGAAGGACACGACAGACATGACGACGCCCACGATCGAGCTCAAGCCCTCCTCGCACCCGCTGTCCGACGCGGAGCGCGAGGCGATCCTGGCCGACCCCGGATTCGGCCGCCACTTCACCGACAACATGGTGACGATCCGGTGGACGGAGGGCCGCGGCTGGCACGACGCCGAGCTGGTGCCGTACGCGCCGCTCTCGATGGACCCGGCGAACATGACCCTGCACTACGCGCAGACCATCTTCGAGGGCCTCAAGGCGTACGAGCAGCCCGACGGCACCGTCGCCACCTTCCGCCCGGAGGCCAACGCCGAGCGGTTCCGGTCCTCCGCCCGCCGGATGGGCATGCCGGAGCTGCCCGCCGACCTGTTCGTCGCCGCCTGCGACGCGCTGATCTCGCAGGACCGGGCCTGGGTGCCCAGCGGCGGCGAGACCTCGCTCTATCTGCGGCCGTTCATGTTCGCCAGCGAGGTCGGCCTCGGGGTCCGGCCCGCCAACGAATACCTCTTCATGGTCATCGCCTCGCCCGCCGGCGCCTACTTCCCGCGCGGTGTGAAGCCCGTCTCGGTCTGGCTCTCCGAGGAGTACGTCCGTGCCTGCCCCGGCGGCACCGGCGCCGCCAAGACCGGCGGCAACTACGCCGCCTCCCTCGCCGCCCAGGCGCAGGCCGCCGAGCAGGGCTGCGACCAGGTGGTCTGGCTGGACGCCCTGGAGCGCCGCTGGATCGAGGAGATGGGCGGCATGAACCTCTACTTCGTCCACGGCGACCGGATCGTCACCCCCGAGCTGTCCGGCTCGCTGCTGCCCGGCATCACCCGGGCCTCGCTGCTCCGGATCGCCGAGGACCTCGGCCACCCGGTCTCCGAGGGCCGGATCTCCGTCGAGGACTGGAAGAACGGGAACGCCGACGGCTCGCTGACCGAGGTCTTCGCCTGCGGCACCGCCGCGGTCATCACCCCGGTCGGCTCCGTGAAGTCCGCCCGGGCGAGCTGGACCGTCGCCGACGGCGAGCCCGGCGAGGTCACCATGAAGCTGCGCAAGGCGCTGCTGGACATCCAGACCGGCGCCGCGCCCGACACCCACGGCTGGATGCACCGGGTGGGCTGACCCCGCCGCGGGCGGGTGGGCCCGCATGCGGCTGAGCCCCGCCGTCGGGCGGGCGGGCCCGCATGCTGAGACGGACGCGTGCACGGAGGCGGTTTGTGCCAAACTGCCTCCGTGCTCTCGTTCGCCATGATTATTGGCAGCAGGCGCGCCGGTCCGCAGTGACCCACCGATCCGCAGCAGAACCGCCGCGGCCGTGGGCATCGTGTCCCAGGACCCGCGCGCAGACCTCTCGCACCCGCGAGGGGTTTTTTCGTTTTCCGGCCCACCCGCAGCCGGTCGGCGAGCGCAGGGATCATTGGAGGACGGTGGCACCGGTCTTCCCTGGCCTACGGCAGGGCAACTCAGGTAGGCCGAGATCCCGACAGGAGTCTGAACAGCAATGACGGACGCAAGCGGCCCCGCAACGGGGGACGACGGTTTCCACGTCTTCGACACCACGCTGCGCGACGGCGCGCAGCGTGAGGGCATCAACCTCACGGTCGCGGACAAACTGACCATCGCCCGGCACCTGGACGACTTCGGCGTGGGCTTCATCGAGGGCGGCTGGCCCGGTGCCAACCCGCGCGACACGGAGTTCTTCCAGCGCGCCCGAACAGAGATCGACTTCCGGCACGCCCGGCTCGTCGCCTTCGGCTCGACCCGCCGCGCCGGAGTGCGGGCGGCGGACGATCCCCAGGTGGCGGCGCTGCTGGAGTCCGGCGCCCCGGTCGTGACGCTGGTCGCCAAGTCCCACGACCGGCACGTGGAGCTGGCGCTGCGCACCACGCTCGACGAGAACCTGGCGATGATCCGCGACACGGTGGCGTATCTGACCGCCCAGGGCCGCCGGGTCTTCGTCGACTGCGAGCACTTCTTCGACGGCTACCGCGCCAACCCGGCGTACGCCAAGCAGGTCGTACGGACCGCGCACGAGGCCGGAGCCGACGTGGTCGTGCTGTGCGACACCAACGGGGGCATGCTGCCCGCGCAGATCCAGGCCGTCGTGGGCACCGTCCTCGCGGACACCGGTGCCCGGCTCGGCATCCACGCCCAGGACGACACGGGCTGCGCGGTGGCCAACACGCTCGCGGCCGTGGACGCCGGGGCGACGCATGTGCAGTGCACCGCCAACGGATACGGCGAGCGGGTCGGCAACGCCAATCTCTTCCCGGTCGCCGCCGCCCTGGAGCTGAAGTACGACCGCCGGGTGCTGCCCGCGGGCGCGCTCGCGGAGATGACCCGGATCTCGCACGCCATCGCCGAGGTCGTCAACCTCACCCCGTCCACCCACCAGCCCTACGTCGGTCTGTCGGCCTTCGCGCACAAGGCCGGGCTGCACGCGTCCGCGATCAAGGTCGATCCGGATCTCTACCAGCACATCGACCCCGAGCAGGTCGGCAACACCATGCGGATGCTGGTCTCCGACATGGCCGGGCGGGCGTCGATCGAGCTCAAGGGGAAGGAGCTGGGTGTCGACCTCGGCGGCGACCGCGAGCTGATCGGCCGGGTCGTGGAGCGGGTCAAGGAGCGCGAGCTGGCGGGCTACACGTACGAGGCCGCCGACGCCTCCTTCGAGCTGCTGCTCCGGGCCGAGGCGGAAGGCCGGGTCCGCCGGTACTTCCGTGTCGAGTCCTGGCGCGCCATCACCGAGGACCGGCCGGACGGCACGCACGCCAACGAGGCCACGGTGAAGCTGTGGGCGAAGGGTGAGCGCATCGTCGCGACGGCGGAGGGCAACGGCCCGGTCAACGCGCTGGACCGGGCGCTGCGCGTCGGTCTGGAGCGGATCCACCCGCAGCTGGCGCGGCTGGAACTGGTGGATTACAAGGTCCGGATCCTGGAGGGCAAGCACGGCACGGGTTCCACGACCCGGGTGCTGGTCACGTCCAGCGACGGCCGGGGCGAGTGGTCCACGGTCGGGGTCGCCGACAACGTGATCGCCGCGTCCTGGCAGGCGCTGGAGGACGCGTACACGTACGGGCTGCTGCGGGCGGGGGTCGAGCCGCAGGAGTGAGGGGGCGGCTCCGCCCGGTCGGTCCGGCCAACCCGGTCAGCCCGGCCAACCCGGGCCAATCCGGTCTGCCCGGCCCGCGGGGCGGCAGGACGCGGCAAGGCGGACCGGCCCGTCAGCGCACGGGCCTTCGGAGCGGAGCCAGGGCGCAGCCCGAACAGCGCAGCCCGGTGCAGCGCAGCCCGAACAGCGCGGCCCGGCACAGCACAGCACCGCGCCCCGGCCGTAGGGAAGTCCGGCCGGGGCGCGGTGGTCCGCGGGAGGGGAGTCCCGTCCGGGTCAGGCCGCCGGGGCGTTCTTGATCGCGGAGATGTCGAAGTTCAGCTTGATCTTGTCGCTGACCAGGACTCCGCCGGCCTCCAGCGCGGCGTTCCAGGTCAGGCCCCAGTCGGAGCGCAGGATCGTGGTGCCGCCCTCGAAGCCGACGCGCTCGTTGCCGAACGGGTCGGTCGCGGCGCCGTTGAACTCCAGGTCGATGCTCAGCGGGCGGGTGGTGCCCTTGATCGTGAGGTCACCGGTGACGCGGTACGTCGTCGGCTCGGTCTGCTCCACGGACGTGCTGCGGAACGTCATCTTCGGGAAGTTCTCGGTGTCGAAGAAGTCGCCGGTCACCAGGTGGCCGTCGCGGTCCGCGCTGCCCGTGTCCACGCTGGCCATGTCGACCTCGATGGCGGCGGTGGAACGGGACGGGTCCGTGCCGTCCAGCACCAGCTTGCCCTCGTAGGCCTGGAAGGAGCCGCGGACGTTCGTCACCATGGCGTGCCGGGCGGTGAAACCGATCTCGCTGTGCGACGGGTCGATCGTGTACTCACCGGAGAGCTTCGCCAGCTCCGGGTCGGGAGTGAGGACGGCGCCGGTGGCGGGCTCGGTGTCGGCGGCGTCCTGCTTGTTGCGGTTGAACAGAGCCATGGCTCCTCCTCGGATTGATTGTTTAACCTTCAACGACTCCGACGATACGGCTATCTCCTTCAAAGTTCAAGTACATCTTCGGCGGGATCGCGGAGCCGGTGGCCCGAAAGCGAGAGAAGGGGCCGGCGGCCGCCCGGGTGGCCTCGCCGGGCGTTCTTGGCATGAGCATTGCCGCACCCGGGGTCCCGTGCTAGACCGGCCTCCAGCACGCGGAAGGTCTACACCACTCCACGACGCTCCCCGGGAGGGCCGCTCATGCCGCCGCTGTCCGCATGGTCCCGCAGAGGCTTCCTCACCGCGACCGGAACGGGGGCGCTCGCCCTCGCCCTGGCCGCCTCCCTCCCGGCCGCGCACGCCGCCCCGGGCCCCGCTCCCGCCCCCGGCGCCGCCGCCGACCCGTTCGCGGCCCTGCGGCAGCGCTGGCTCGCCCTCCAGCTCGGCACCGGCTTCGACCCGGCGGCGGAGCCCTACGCGAGCCGGCTCGCCGAGACCGGCCGGCTCGCCGGCACCTTCCTGGGCGACATGGCCCCGGCGGCCGGATCCCTCTGGCCCGACCAGCCCTTCGACCCGCCCGCGGGCATCACCCGGAGCTACAGCAGGCTGCACACCATGGCCGAGGCGTACGTCCAGCCCGGCACCGGCCGCACCGGCGATCCGGAACTCGCCGAGGCCGTCGACACCGGCCTCGGCCACCTCGGCGCCGAGGTCTACAACCCGGCCACCACCCGCTACGGCAACTGGTGGGAATGGCAGATCGGCAGCCCGCGGCTGCTCCTGGACACCCTCGCCCTGATGTACGACCGGATCGCCCCGGAACGGCGCGAGGCCTGCCTGGCCGCCGTCGACCACTTCGTGCCCGACACGATGCTCGGCGACTACACCGGCACCAGCACCGGCGCCAACCGCGTCGACCTGTGCCGGGTCACCGCCCTGCGCGGCGTGCTCGGCGCCGCCCCCGCCAAGATCGCCCTGGCCCGGGACGCCCTCTCGCCGGTCTTCCCGTACGTCACGGAGGGCGACGGCCTCTACGCCGACGGCTCGTTCGTCCAGCACACCTGGGTCGCGTACTCCGGGACGTACGGTCATGTGCTGCTCGACGGGCTCGGCCGGCTGTTCACGCTGCTGGCCGGGTCCGAGTGGGAGGTCACCGACCCCGCCCGGCAGATCATCCTCGACAGCGTCGAACACGCCTACGCCCCGCTGCTGCACGACGGGCTGATGATGGACAGCGTCAACGGCCGGGCCATCAGCCGGGGACCGCTGCTCAGCGACGACCGCGGCATCGTCCGCAGCGACCACTACCACGGCCACCAGCTGATCGCCGCCGTCGCGCTGCTCGCGGGAGCGGCCCCGGCGGCGGAGCGGGAACGCTGGGACGGCATGGTCAGGGGCTGGATCGCACGCGACACCACCAGCCCCGTCCTCACCGACCGGCAGTACGGGGTGGCCGACCTGGCCCGGCTGCAGGCCGTCGCCGAAGGGCCGGGCCCGGCCGCGCCCGAGCCGGTGGGCCACAAACTGTTCGCGGCCATGGACCGTGCCGTGCACCGCCGGCCCGGCTGGACCGCCAACATCGCGATGGCCTCCGACCGCATCGCGTACTACGAGAACGGCAACGGGGAGAACCCGCGCGGCTGGCACACCGGCGCCGGCATGCTCTACCACTGGAGCCCGGGCGGCGGCGGACAGTACACCGACGCCTACTGGCCCACCGTCGACTGGTACCGGCTGCCCGGCACCACCGTGTCCACCAAGAAGCTCGCCGACAACGAGGGCGGCGGCTGGGGCGAACCGAAGCCGGACGTGCGCTGGGTGGGCGGGGTGACGGACGGCGAGTACGCGGCCGCCGGACAGCACCTCAAGGGGCTGGGCAGCACCCTGGAGGCCCGCAAGTCCTGGTTCTGCGCGGACGACGCCGTCGTCTGCCTCGGCGCGGGCATCACCGCCGCCGACGGCGTGCCCGTCGAGACGGTCGTCGACAACCGCTGCCTCGGCGCCGGCGGCACCGCCCGGCTCACCGTCGACGGCGAGGCCCAGCCGGACGGCCCCGGCCCCGCCCGGACCCACCCGCGCGCACGCTGGGCGCACCTCGAAGGACACGGCGGCTACGTCTTCCCCGGCGGTGCCCGGCTGCACACGCTGCGCGAGGACCGCACCGGTGCCTGGAGCGACATCAACACCGGCAGCTCGCCGGAACCCGTCACCCGCCGGTACGCCACGCTCTGGCTGGACCACGGCACCGACCCCGCCGGAGCCTCGTACGCGTATCTGCTGATGCCCGGAGCGGACCCCGCCGCTGTCGCCGCGCGCGCCACCGGGCCCCGCCGGGTGACCGTGCTCGCCAACGACGCGCGGCGGCAGGGCGTCGCGATCCCGGCCCTGGGCCTGACCGCCGTCAACTTCTGGCAGCCGGGAACCGCCGCGGGGCTGTCCGTCTCCGGCCCGGCGAGCGTGCTGCTGCGCCGGGGGAGCGGGGGGCGGGGAGGCGCGGGACGGGAGAGCGGGGGACGCGGCGGACGCGGCGGGCGCACCGCGACCCTGACGGTCAGCGATCCGGCGCGCTCCGGAGCCCCGCTGGACGTCCTCTGGCGGCATCCGGTGCGCGCGGTGCTGGGGCACGGCCCGGGCGTCGAGGTGCGCTCCGCCGGGAGCGCCCTGCGGCTCAGGGTCACCCCGGGGACGGCGTGCTCGCCGCATGCCTGTACGGTCGCCCTCGACTGAGCCCCGCCGAGACCCCGGCCGAGACCCCGGCCGCCCCTCCCGGCCGGGCTCCGGCCCGGCCCCGCGGCAGCCGCGCCCCACGCCCCCTGCGGACGGCCGTTTGTGGGAAGCCCACAGCCGCGGAGCCTCCCAGTAGGAGGGGTGACGGCCGCGGGGGCCGGTTCTGTGCAAGGCGACCAGGATTTCGTGGTGGAGACTGTGCGAAATCTACGGGCGGTTTTGCGGAGGTGGTTTCGTAGGGTCGACACATGACCCTTCTGGACGAGACGCCCTCCGGGGCACACGATGCCCGCGGACGGGTCGCGGAGCTGCACGCCATCCGCGAGCAGGTCCGCCGCGGACCGAGCGACCGCGCCACCGAGGCCCAGAAGGCCAAGGGCAAGCTGACGGCCCGCGAGCGGATCGCGCTGCTGCTGGACGAGGGATCGTTCAACGAGGTGGAGCCGCTGCGGCGGCACCGGGCCACCGGCTTCGGCCTGGAGGCCAAGAAGCCGTACACCGACGGTGTGATCACCGGCTGGGGCACCGTCGAGGGCCGCACGGTCTTCGTCTACGCCCACGACTTCCGGATCTTCGGCGGAGCGCTGGGCGAGGCCCACGCCACGAAGATCCACAAGATCATGGACATGGCCATCCAGGCCGGAGCCCCGCTGGTCTCGCTGAACGACGGCGCGGGCGCCCGGATCCAGGAAGGCGTCTCGGCGCTCGCCGGCTACGGCGGCATCTTCCAGCGCAACACGAAGGCCTCGGGCGTGATCCCGCAGATCTCGGTGATGCTGGGCCCGTGCGCGGGCGGCGCCGCCTACTCCCCGGCGCTCACCGACTTCGTCTTCATGGTCCGCGACACCTCGCAGATGTTCATCACCGGCCCGGACGTGGTCCGTGCGGTGACCGGCGAGGAGATCACCCAGAACGGCCTGGGCGGCGCCGATGTGCACGCCGAGACCTCCGGGGTCTGCCACTTCGCGTACGACGACGAGGAGACCTGCCTCGCCGAGGTGCGGTACCTGCTGTCCATGCTGCCGTCGAACAACCGGGAGAACCCCCCGGCCGCCGAGTCCGACGACCCGGCCGAGCGGCGCGGCGACGTGCTGCTGGACCTCGTGCCCGCCGACGGCAACCGCCCCTACGACATGCGCAAGGTCATCGAGGAGCTGGTCGACGACGGCGACATGCTGGAGGTCCACGAGCGCTGGGCGACCAACATCATCGTGACCCTCGCCCGGCTGGACGGCCAGGTCGTGGGCATCATCGCCAACCAGCCGCAGTCCCTCGCGGGCGTGCTGGACATCGAGGCCAGCGAGAAGGCCGCGCGCTTCGTCCAGATGTGCGACGCCTTCAACATCCCGCTGGTGACGCTGCTGGACGTGCCGGGCTTCCTGCCGGGCGTCGACCAGGAGCACGGCGGCATCATCCGGCACGGCGCGAAGCTGCTCTACGCGTACTGCAATGCCACCGTTCCGCGGATCTCGCTGATCCTGCGCAAGGCGTACGGCGGCGCGTACATCGTCATGGACAGCCAGTCCATCGGGGCGGACCTCACCTACGCCTGGCCGACCAACGAGATCGCCGTGATGGGCGCCGAGGGCGCGGCCAACGTCATCTTCCGCAAGCAGATCGCCGAGGCCGACGACCCGGAGGCCATGCGCGCCTCGATGGTCAAGGAGTACAAAGCCGAACTGATGCACCCCTACTACGCCGCCGAGCGCGGCCTCGTCGACGACGTGATCGACCCGGCCGAGACCCGCGAGGTGCTCATCCGGTCCCTGGCGATGCTGCGGACCAAGCACGCCGACCTGCCGTCCCGCAAGCACGGCAACCCGCCGCAGTAACGGAGAGCCCATGTCCACTGTCGATGCCCACAACCTGCTCCGGGTCGAGAAGGGCCATGCCGGGCCCGAGGAGCTCGCCGCCCTGACCGCCGTCCTGCTGGCCCGCGCCACCGGTCCCGGCCACGCACACGCAGCCCAGGCCGCTCCGCGGCGCTCCGCCGCCCGCTGGCGCCGTCTGGAGCGCCAGTCCGGCTTCCGCACCGCGCACAGCTGGCAGGGCTGAGGACGGCCGTCCAAGCACCCTCCCGGGCCCGCGCCCGGCGTGCTGCTCGGCTGTGCACCACGGCACCGCGGCACCGCGGCACTGACACGGAGAAGGCCCCCGCTCCTCGGAGCGGGGGCCTTCTCGCGCGGACCACGGGGTGGCGGTGCGCCGGCGGTGCCTACCGGAGCCGGGCCATGAGGGCGTGTTCCACGAGGGTGATGAGGGCGCTCTTGGCGTCGGCGCGGTGGCGTGCGTCGGTGGTGATGATCGGTGCGTCGGGGCCGATCTGGAGTGCTTCGCGGACTTCTTCGGGGGTGTAGGGCTGGTGTCCGTCGAAGCCGTTGAGGGCGATGACGAAGGGCAGTCCGCTGTTCTCGAAGTAGTCGACGGCGGGGAAGCAGTCGGCGAGCCGCCGGGTGTCGACGAGGACCACGGCCCCGATGGCACCCTTGACCAGGTCGTCCCACATGAACCAGAAGCGGTCCTGGCCGGGGGTGCCGAAGAGGTACAGGATCAGGTCCTGGTCCAGCGTGATCCGGCCGAAGTCCATGGCCACGGTCGTCGTGGTCTTGTCCCGGACCTGGCTCAGATCGTCGATCCCCGCGGAGGCGGAGGTCATCACGGCCTCGGTGCGCAGCGGATTGATCTCCGAGACCGCGCCGACGAACGTGGTCTTGCCCACGCCGAAGCCGCCCGCCACCACGATCTTCGCGGACGTGGTGG
>NZ_WHPN01000399.1 GCF_009735685.1 Streptomyces lycii
GCCGTCGGGGACGCGGAGGCAGCCGGGAAGACCGAGGCAGCCGGGGACGCCGAGGCAGCCGGGAGGGCGGAGGCAGCCCGGGATGCGGAGGCCGCCGGGGACGCGGAAGCAGCCGGGGACGCGGAAGCAGCCTGGGACACGGAAGCAGCCGGGAAGACCGAGGCAGCCCGGGACGCCGAGGCCCCGCCCGGTGTCCGGTCCGGGGCGAACAGCTCCTCCAGGACCGCTGCCACCCCGTCCGCGTCGTTCGTCGCGGGCGCCACCGCGTCGGCGACCGCCAACAGGTCCGGGTGCGCGTTCGCCATCGCCACCCCGTGCCCCGCCCAGGTCAGCATCGGGATGTCGTTGGGCATGTCGCCGAAGGCGATCGTGTCCGCCGCCGAGAAGCCGAGCAGGTCCGCCGCCCGTTCCAGGCCGACGGCCTTCGTCACGCCGAGCGGCAGCACCTCCACCATGCCCGCCTGCGAGTGCACCACCGTCACCGCGCCCGCGCCGATCCGTCCGGCCGCCTCGGCCACCACCGCGTCGGGCAGCTCCCGGTGGCGCAGCAGCACCTTCTCGACCGGCTCCGCCCACAGCAGTTCCCGGTCCGTGACCGTCTCGCTGCCGCGCGGCGCCGGGTCGATGAACCCGGCCGTGGTCACACAGCGGTTCGCCGGGGCGGCGGTGACCACGCCCAGCTCCATGCCGCCGCCGAGTTCCGCCTCGGTCGCGGCGGCCACCGAACGGGCCAGCTCCAGGTCCAGTTCCGCCGAGACCAGGACCCGGTCGGCCGTCGCGTCGTACAGCTGTGCGCCCTGGCCGCAGACCGCCAGCCCCTCGTAGCCGAGGGCGAGCAGGAACTCGCGGCAGGAGGACGCGGGGCGGCCGGTGACGACGAGGTGCGTCGCGCCCGCGCCGGTGGCCGCCTTCAGGGCGTGCCGGGTGCGCAGCGAGAAGGTGAGGTCTCCGCGGAGCAGCGTGCCGTCGAGGTCGGTGGCGACGACGGCGTACGGCGGACCGCCGGGGCGTGGCGGCCGGGCGGGCGCGGTCCCGTCCCGCGGAACGGGAGCAGGGACAGGTGGGGGTGCAGGTGCAGGGTCAGGGACAGGGTCAGGGGAGGGGGAGGTGCCGTGGGGGTGCGCTCGCACGTACTGGTCGCCTTCCGTGGCCCGCCGGGCGGGGCAGCTTGCGAACCGGCTCGCTCCGGGATCCGAACCGGCTCTCTTCGGGAGAGGTGATCCCGCGGCGGCAGGCTACGGCCTGCGGGACGCGGGCCGGCGGCCGGGGGCCGTCCCGGCGGGCGGGGTCAGGACGCCCCGAGCGGTGCCGCGTGCCGGGGCAGCCGGTAGGAGGCGGTGCGGTACCAGGCGTAGGACAGTCCGTAGCCGAAGGTCAGGCAGAGCATGCCGCCGACGGCGTCCAGCCAGAAGTGGTTCGCGGTGGCGACGATGACGATCAGGGTGAGCGTCGGATAGAGGACACCGAGGGCCTTGGCCCACAGCGGGCGGGCCAGCGTGGCGATGGTGATGCCGCACCACACGGACCAGCCGATGTGCATGGACGGCATCGCGGCGTACTGGTTGGACATCGCGGCGAGATTGCCGGAGGCCATCGAGCCCCAGGTGTCGTGCACCAGGACGGTGTCGATGAATCCCTCGCCGGGCATCAGCCGCGGCGGCGCCAGCGGGTAGAGGTAGTAGCCGAGGAGGGCGACGCCGGTGGTCGCGAAGAGCACGAGCCGGGTCGCGGCGTAGCGCCCCGGGTGCCAGCGGTAGAGCCAGACCAGGACGCCGATGGTCACGATGAAGTGCAGCGTCGCGTAGTAGTAGTTCATGCCGACGACCAGCCAGGTCACCGAGTTCACGGCCTTGTTGATCGTCTGTTCGACCGCTATGCCGAGGGTCTCCTCGGCGCGCAGGATCCAGTCCGCGTTGCGCAGCGCGGCGGCCTTCTGCTCGGGCACCGCGTTGCGGATGAGGGAGTACGTCCAGTAGCTGAGGGCGATCAGCAGGATCTCGAACCAGAGCCGGGGATGCCGTGGGGAGCGCAGCCGGTCCCAGGCGGACCGGCCCCAGGCGAAAGGGCCCCACGGGAGGCTGTCCGACGGGGCGCGGTACCGGCGCGGCCCGGGCACGGATCCTTCGGCGGACGGCGGTGCGGCCGACGACGGCCCGCCCGGAGTCCTCACAGTCGCTTCACCCACCCGCCACAGTTTGCCAGATCAGGTTTGCCCGCCGATCATCCTCCGGTCGGTACCTCGGCGGCGGGACTCCGCCTGGAGGAGGACTGCTGACCCTGAGGGCCGGAGGCCGTCGAGCCCCGTACGACCAGTTCCGGCAGGAAGATGAACTCGCTGTGCGGGGCGGGGGTGCCGCCGATCTCCTCCAGCAGCGCGCGCACCGCCGCCTGGCCCATGGACTGGACGGGCTGCCGGATCGTGGTCAGCGGGGGATCGGTGAACGCTATGAGCGGGGAGTCGTCGAAGCCGACGACCGAGATGTCCCGGGGCACCGCCAGCCCCCGCTGCCGGGCGGCGCGGATCGCGCCGAGCGCCATCATGTCGCTGGCGCAGACCACGGCGGTGCAGCCGCGTTCGATCAGCGCGGAGGCCGCGGCCTGGCCGCCCTCCAGGGTGTAGAGGGAGTGCTGGATGAACTCGCCGGACTCCGCCTCGTCCAGGCCCAGCTGCTCCTGCATGCCGCGCTGGAAGCCCTCGATCTTCCGCAACACCGGCACGAACCGCTTCGGGCCGACGGCCAGTCCGATCCGGGTGTGGCCGAGGGCCGCCAGATGGGTGACGGCCAGCCGCATCGCGGCCCGGTCGTCGGGCGAGACGAACGGCGCGCGGACCTTCGGCGAGAAGCCGTTGATCAGCACGAACGGCACGCCCTGGCCGCGCAGCTGGTCGTAGCGCTGCATGTCGGCGGAGGTGTCGGCGTGCAGCCCGGAGACGAAGATGATCCCGGAGACCCCGCGGTCGACCAGCATCTCGGTCAGCTCGTCCTCGGTGGAGCCGCCGGGGGTCTGGGTGGCGAGCACCGGGGTGTAGCCCTGCCGGGTGAGGTCCTGGCCGATGACCTGCGCGAGCGCGGGGAAGATCGGGTTGTCCAGCTCGGGGGTGATGAGGCCGACGAGCCCGGCGCTGCGCTGCCGCAGCCGCACGGGGCGCTCGTATCCGAGGACGTCGAGCGCCGCGAGTACGGATTCGCGGGTGGCCGCGGCCACGCCCGGCTTGCCGTTCAGCACACGGCTGACCGTGGCCTCACTGACCCCCGCCTGGGCTGCGATGTCAGCGAGCCGTGCGGTCATAGGGCTGGACTGTACCGGGCGCATGTCAGATTGCCCACCACGCACAGGAATCAGCCGGAATACGAACCGTGCCGCCGCTCCGGGGCGCGGGCGCCGCGGGCGGGGCGCTGGAGAGCAGCAGCCGCCCGGGAGCGGTCAGCTCGACGGCGCGGCCGAGGGTGTTGAGGGTGACGACGACGGCCGCGGCCGCCCCGTCGCCGGCGCTCCCGGGGGCGGCGCCCGCCGCCGTGCGCCGGAAGGCGAGCACGCCCTCGGGCGCGTCCAGCCACTCCACCGCCTCACCGGCGCCGAGCGCGGGGTGCTCGCGGCGCAGCGCGATCGCGGACCGGTACAGCTCCAGGGTCGAGCCGGGCGTGCCCTCCTGCTCGGCCACGGACAGCTCCTTCCACCGCGGCGGCTGCGGCAGCCAGCTGGGGCCGCCGGGCCGGGGGCCGAAGCCGTACGGGGGTTCGCTGCCGGACCAGGGAATCGGCACCCGGCAGCCGTCGCGGAAGCCGTCCTGGCCGTCGGCGCGGAAGAAGGAGGGGTCCTGGCGGGCCTCGTCGGGCAGGTCGGTGACCTCGGGCAGGCCCAGTTCCTCGCCCTGGTAGACGTACGCGGAGCCGGGCAGCGCGAGCATCAGCAGCGCGGCGGCGCGGGCCCGGCGCAGGCCCCGCTCGGGGTCCCCGTCGGCGTACCGGGTGGTGTGCCGGACCACGTCGTGGTTGGACAGCACCCAGGTGGTGGGCGCGCCGACGGAGCCGGTCGCGCGCAGGGACTCGTCGACGACGGTGCGCAGCGCGCCGGGCTCCCACGGCGACTTCAGGAACTGGAAGTTGAACGCCTGGTGCAGCTCGTCGGGGCGGACGTACAGCGCGAGCCGCTCGGGGGACGGCGCCCAGGCCTCGGCGACGCCGATCCGGTCGCCGCCGTAGGAGTCCAGCAGCCGGCGCCAGTGGCGGTGGATCTCGTGGACGCCGTCCTGGTCGAAGAAGGGCAGCACCTGGTTGCCGATGAGTTCGGCCTGCCGGCCGTGGCCGATGTCGGGCAGGCCCGCGGCCTTGACCATGCCGTGCGCGACGTCGATCCGGAAGCCGTCGACGCCGAGGTCCAGCCAGAAGCGGAGGATGGCGTCGAACTCGCGGCGGACCTCCGGGTCGTCCCAGTTCAGGTCGGGCTGCTCGGGGGCGAAGAGGTGCAGATACCACTCGCCGGGGGTGCCGTCGGGGTTCTTCGTACGGGTCCAGGCGGGGCCGCCGAAGACGGACTCCCAGTCGTTC
>NZ_WHPN01000400.1 GCF_009735685.1 Streptomyces lycii
GCGCGCAGGTCCGGGGTGAGGACGCTGCCGGCGCGGTCGACCAGTAGGGCCATCTCGTATCCGACCAGGCCGATGTCGCACTCCGGGTGTGCGAGTACGGCGAGGGAGGAACCGTCGGAGACGGACATGATGAAGAGGAAGCCGCGCTCCATCTCCACGACGGTCTGGTTGACCGAGCCGCCCTCGAAGATGCGGGAGGCGCCGGCCGTCAGCGACGTCAGGCCGGAGGCCACCGCCGCCAGCTGGTCGGCTCGGTCGCGCGGAAAGCCTTCGGACATCGCGAGAAGGAGTCCGTCGGCGGAGACCACCACGGTGTGGGACACCCCGGGGGTGTTGTCCACGAAGTTGGTGATCAACCAGTTCAGGTTCTGCGCCGCCTGGCTCATCGGGCTCACACTAACGCTCCTGATCGTAGGTGCTGCTGCCACCGGGGCCGAAGCCCTGCTGGCCTGTGTCCGTCCCCGCGTTGCGGCCCCGCTGGACGCCGCGCCGCAGGTTGCTCAACCTGCCGCGGACGTCCTCCGGGGCGCGGGAGACCGAGGGGCCGCCCTGCGGGGTCTGCTCTGCGGTGCCCTCGACCAGGTTGGCCTTGGGCACCCGCCGGGGGAGACCGGAGGAGGTCACTCCGCCGGCCTTGGGCTCCCGGAGCCGCTCGGCGCGGTGCCAGCGCTCGTCGTTCGCCGAACGCCAGTCGGAGCCGTCCTCGTGGGAGGTCTCCTGCGGCTGCTCCGGCTCCTCGGGCTGCTGCCACGCCTTTTCGCGCCGCGGCAGACCCGCGCCGGTCACGGTATGGGTGCTGCTCGAGGTCGGGCCCGGACGGTCGAAGCCTACGCGGTCCTGACCGTCCGCGGGAGCGCCCGGGAATTCCGATTCCGCTCTGTGATCCGTTCCGGGACGGTCGTTCCGGCTGAACGCGCCGCCCCAGGATCCCTGCGGGACCTGCGACTCGTACGGAGCGTAGGACTGCTGTTCCGGAGCGGCAGGGGCCGCCGGGGCGCCGTACGCGGCTTCCGGATAGCCGTTCTGCTGGTACTCCGGCTCCTGGTAGCCCTGGTTCTGGAAGTCGCCCGCCGGGTAGCCGCCGGTCTGGTATCCGTCCTGGTAGCCACCGTCCCGGTAGCCGCCCTCGGGGTAGCCGTTGTCCTGGAACGCGGCCTCCTGGCGGTCCCCGCCGCCCTCGTAGGCCTGCTCCGGATAGGCGGCCTGCGGGAATTCCGCTTCCCGCTCCGGCCGGACCTGCTCCTGCTGCTGGTCCCGGCCCTGCCCGGTGCGGTCCGGGTACTGCCGCTCGGAGGACTGGGCCTCCAACTGGGCGCGCAGCTCGTCGCGCATCAGGGAGCGGCCGACCGGGTCGAGCTCACGGGCGTCGTCCGGTATCCGGTCGAAGCGGGACTCGTCGAAGCCGAGCTCCGCCGCCGTACGCATCGGCGCCTGGCCCTGGTCGTACGGCTGCGGCTGCTCCGGGACGATCCGGGAGACCGTGAAGTCGTCCTGGGGCATCTCGTCGCCGCCACCGCCGTGCGTGATGGCTTCGGGGAGCATGACCAGCGAGGTGGTGCCCGCCTGCTCGCCGGAGGGGCGCAGCTGGACGCGGATGCCGTGCCGGTCGGCGAGCCGGCCGACCACGAACAGGCCCATGCGCTGGGAGATCGCGGCGTCGACCGTCGGCGGGTTGGCCAGCTTGTGGTTGATGTCCGCGAAGTCCTCGGCGGTGAGGCCGATGCCCTTGTCGTGGATCTCGATCATCACGCGGCCGTCGGGCAGCCGCGTCGCCGTGACCCGCACCTTGGTCTGCGGGGAGGAGAAGCTGGTGGCGTTCTCCAGCAGCTCCGCGAGCAGGTGGACGAGGTCGGACACCGCGTTGCCGTGGATGTCCGTCTCCGGGACCCCGGTCAGCTCGATGCGCTCGTAGCTCTCCACCTCGGAGGCCGCGGCGCGGAGCACGTCGACGAGCGGCACCGGCTGGTTCCAGCGGCGGCCGGGCTCCTCGCCGGCGAGGACGAGGAGGTTCTCGCCGTTGCGGCGCATACGCGTCGCCAGGTGGTCCATCCGGAAGAGGCTCTCCAGCTGGTCCGGGTCGGCCTCGTTGTTCTCCAGGTCGGTGATCAGGGTGAGCTGGCGCTCGATGAGGCCCTGGTTCCGGCGGGAGAGGTTGGTGAAGATCGCGTTGACGTTGCCCCGCAGGAGCGCCTGCTCCGCGGCGAGCCGGACCGCCTCGCGGTGCACCTGGTCGAAGGCGCGGGCGACCTCGCCGATCTCGTCCCGGCTGTTGATCGGGATGGGTTCGACCGAGGTGTCGACACGGCCCGGGTCGGTGCGGGAGAGCTGGTCGACCAGTCGCGGCAGCCGCTGCTCGGCGACGTCGAACGCCGCGGTGCGCAGCCGCTGCATGCTGCGGCTCATGGAGCGGGCCATCATCCCGGCGAGGATGAACGCCGCGAGCAGCGCGACGACCACGATGGAGCCCGTGACGATCGCGTCCGTACGGGCGTCGTCGGAGATCCGGTTGGCCTCGTCCACGGCGTTGTTGACGAGGTCGGCCTCGACGGAGCGGTAGGCGTCGAACTTGCCGGTGGCGCTGGCGAACCACGTCTCGGGGGTGATGCCCGCGGCCTGGAGTTCCTCGGCGGAACGATTGGCCCCGATCGCGGTGACCATCTTGTCGAGGGCGGGCGGCGGCGTGAACGGCTTGCCCGCCTTCTCGGCCTGCTGCTTGGCCGCCGCGACCTTCTTCTTGCCCTCGGCCTGCGCGGCGCGCAGCGCCTCCTCGAGGTTCTGCTGGTCCTGCGCGGTGCCACCGCCGACGTACTCGCCGAGGGCGATGTTCTCGAGGTACGCGTAGGAGTTGAACGCGGTCAGCTGGGCGCTGCGGTCCTTCGCCGACGGGCCGGGCTTGATCAGCAGGTGCATGCCGATGGAGCGTTCCAGCGACAGGGCGGCCTTGGTCAGCGAGATCGCGTAGACCGTCCGGCCGTAGCTGGTGATGTTGCCGGTGCCCAGCCCCAGCTCGTTGGAGAACTCCATCAGGAAGTGCTGGACCTGGGTGTAGCCCTCTTCGGTGGCCACGGCGGGGAGCCGGGCCGTGTACGCGTTCTCGCGCAGTCCCTCGAGCTTCGGCTCGGCCTCGCGGTACTTGTCCAGCCGGCGCTGGAGACCCGGCTTGTCGGGCATGTCCGTGAGGGCGGCCTCGAAGTCCTCCCGGGCCGCGTCGCTCGTCGCGCGGGCCTTGCTGACGACCTCGCTGTCCCGGTCGCCGGCCAGCAGCGGTGCGGCGGTCACGTCGCGCTCGTCGATCAGCGCGTTGCCGTAGTCCGTGGCGGCCCGGACCAGGAGCGCGGTGCGCTCGGCCTCCTGGGCCTCCTGCCAGGTGTTGATCGACCCGTTCACCTGGAACCCGCCGAGCACCAGGCCGACGAGGACCGGGATCAGCAGAATGGCGTTCAGTTTGGCGGGCACCCGCCAGTTCTGTACGGACAGCCGCCCGGGGCGCCCGGGGGCAGGCGCGGGTGACGGTTCGGGCACATTCGCAGGCGACGCCGCTGTGCGCGGCGGCGGGGTGAAGTTGCCGCGCGACGCCTCTTGCGACGCGGGGCCGGGCTTGCTTCGCCTCACTCGACCAACAACCTCTCGGCGTCGGCACCTACCGTGTGCCGTCGATCTCTCGGTGCGCTCCTACTCAGGAGTTCTTGGAATTGCAGCACGTCAGGCACTTGCATTCCAAACACCGGGAACCTTGCGGCCCAAGGGACATAAGGGCACGATAAAACGGGCATAGAGTGCAGATCCCATCAAGATGCAGCTTGATCGTGAGCGCAGTGAAGTTGTCCGAACGCAGGGGGTTCACCGGGTGAGGCGGATCTCAGCGGAATCGTTATGAACACTGAGGCGGGCCGTGTCAAAGACCACAGCCCGCCTCGTTCCCAACTTCCCTGTCTGTCCCGTTACTTGAGCCGGGCCATGAGGGCGTGTTCCACGAGGGTGATGAGGGCGCTCTTGGCGTCGGCGCGGTGGCGTGCGTCGGTGGTGATGATCGGTGCGTCGGGGCCGATCTGGAGTGCTTCGCGGACTTCTTCGGGGGTGTAGGGCTGGTGTCCGTCGAAGCCGTTGAGGGCGATGACGAAGGGCAGTCCGCTGTTCTCGAAGTAGTCGACGGCGGGGAAGCAGTCGGCGAGCCGCCGGGTGTCGACGAGGACCACGGCCCCGATGGCACCCTTGACCAGGTCGTCCCACATGAACCAGAAGCGGTCCTGGCCGGGGGTGCCGAAGAGGTACAGGATCAGGTCCTGGTCCAGCGTGATCCGGCCGAAGTCCATGGCCACGGTCGTCGTGGTCTTGTCCCGGACCTGGCTCAGATCGTCGATCCCCGCGGAGGCGGAGGTCATCACGGCCTCGGTGCGCAGCGGATTGATCTCCGAGACCGCGCCGACGAACGTGGTCTTGCCCACGCCGAAGCCGCCCGCCACCACGATCTTCGCGGACGTGGTGG
>NZ_WHPN01000401.1 GCF_009735685.1 Streptomyces lycii
CCTCGTGCCGTCCTTCGGGGCCTCGCCCTCCAGCAGGTACGTGTTGACCGCCGTGTCGACGCAGTCGCTCCCCCGGCCGTACGCCGTGTGCCCGTCGCCCTCGTACGTCAGCAGCGTCCCCGAGTCCAGCTGCTCCGCCAGGCCGCGGGACCACACGTACGGCGTCGCCGGGTCGCGGGTCGTGCCGACCACCACGATCGGGGCCGCGCCCTTCGCCTCGATGCGGTTCGGCTCGCCCGTGGCCTCCACCGGCCAGTACGCGCAGTTCAGCGCCGCCCACGCCAGGCCCTCGCCGAAGACCGGGGACACCTCGCGGAAGGAGTCGACGTGCTTGCGGACGTCCCCGGGGCCCTTGAAGGACGGCGGGAGGTCCAGGCAGTTCACGGCCGCGTTCGCGAACATCAGGTTCTGGTACTTGCCGTCCTCGTCCCGCTCGTAATAGCGGTCCGCCAGCTCCAGCAGTCCGTGTCCCTCGCCGTCCATCGCCGACTGGATCGCCGTGCGCAGCTGCGGCCACGCGCCCTCGTCGTACATCGCCGCGATCACGCCGGTCGTGGCGAGGGCCTCGCCCAGCTCCCGGCTCTCCCCCGTCGGCACCGGGTCGCTGTCGGTCCTGTCGAGGAAGGCACGCAGCCGCTTGCGCGCGTCCGCCACACCGTCCCGGCCCAGCGGGCAGTCCTCGCGGGCGACGCAGTCCTTCGCGAAGGACTTGAACGCGGTGCCGAAGCCGGCGGTCTGGTCGCGGTTCATGCGGAGCGACGGCAGCGACGGGTCCATGGCGCCGTCCAGCACCAGCCGGCCCACGCGCTGCGGGTGCAGCCCGGCGTAGGTCGCGCCGAGGAAGGTGCCGTACGAGGCGCCGACGTAGTTCAGCTTGTCGTCGCCGAGCACCTGCCGCAGCACGTCCATGTCCCGCGCCGACTCGACGGTCGACACATGGCCCAGCACCTCCCGTGACCGCTGCTCGCAGCCCTCCGCGAACTTCTTGTAGGAGGCCACCAGCGCGTCCGTCTCGGCTCCGTCGTCCGGGGTGATGTCCACCTGGGTGTACGCGTCCATCGCCTTGCCCGACAGGCAGGTCACCGGCTCACTGCGGGCCACGCCGCGCGGGTCGACGGCGACCATGTCGTACCGGGCGCGCACCGGCTCGGGATAGCCGATCGCCGCGTAACTCTGCAGATAGCCGATCGCCGAGCCGCCCGGGCCGCCCGGGTTGACCAGCAGCGAACCGATCCGCTTGCCCGGGCCCGTCGCCTTCTTCCGGGACACGGCCAGCTTCAGGTCCTCGCCCCCACCCGGCTTCTCATAGTCCAGCGGCACCTTCAGGGAGGCGCACTCGAAGCCCGCCACTCCGCAGCCGCGCCACGACAGCTTCTGCTCGTAGTACGGCTCGAGCGCGGCCGGGACCTTCTCCGGCAGCGGCTCCAGTACCCGGGTGGCGGCCGCCTCGGGGCCGCCGCCCGGGGCGTCCGTGGAGGATGCCGAGGCGGTCTGCTGCGGTTCGGATGCCGAGCATCCGGCGGTGGCCAGCAGCCCGGCGAGGGCGAGCAGCGTGCCGGAGGTGCTGAGCTGCCGACGGCTGCGGCGGCTTCGGCGGCTGGTGTGCATGGGGAGAATCCTCGGTTCGGCGCGGGAGACCTGCGACCCGCACGGCAGGCAGGTTCTCGGAGCGTATCCGCGCGACCGCCGCCCCGAGCCCGACCGCGCAGGGCCGTACGGGTGAGGCTGCACGCCACGGCCCGGCCGAGCGGGGTCAGCCCGCGCGGAGCGCCATCGTCATCGCCTCGACCGCCAGCAGCGGCGCCACATTCCGGTCCAGCGCCCGGCGGCAGGCGCTCACCGCCTCGATCCGGCGCAGCGTCCGCTCCGCCGTGGAGGACCGGGCGATCCGCTCCAGGGCGTCCCGCGACTCGGTGTTCGCCAGCGCCACCGAGGAGCCGAACTGGATCGCGAGAACGTCCCGGTAGAAGGCCGTCAAGTCCGTGAGGGCCAGGTCGAGGCTGTCGCGCTGGGTGCGGGTCGCGCGGGTCTTCTGCCGCTTCTCCAAATCCTTCATCACCCCGGCCGTGCCGCGCGGCAGCCTGCCGCCCGGGCCCGCCGACGCGCCGAGGGCCGCGCGCAGCTCCTCGGTCTCCTTGACGTCGACCTCCTCCGCGACCTGCTTCGCGTCCTCCGTCGCCGCGTCCACCAGCTCCTGGGCCGCCTTCAGGCATCCGCCTGTGTCGTCGATCCGGAGCGGCAGCTTCAGCACGGCGGCGCGGCGGGCGCGGGCCCGCTCGTCCGTGGCCAGCCGGCGGGCCCGGCCGATGTGCCCCTGCGTGGCCCGTGCCGCCGCGGCGGCACGCTCCGGCTCGATGCCGTCCCGGCGCACCAGGACGTCGGCGACCGCCTCCACCGGGGGCGTACGGAGAATGAGGTGCCGGCAGCGGGAACGGATCGTCGGCAGCACGTCCTCCACCGACGGGGCGCAGAGCAGCCACACGGTGCGCGGCGCGGGCTCCTCGATCGCCTTCAGCAGGACGTTGCCCGATCCCTCGGTGAGCCGGTCGGCGTCCTCCAGCACGATCACCTGCCACTTGCCGCCCGACGGCGACAGCTGGGCCCGGCGGACCAGCTCACGGGTCTCCTTCACACCGATGGAGAGCAGATCGGTGCGCACCACCTCGACATCGGCGTGGGTGCCGATCAGGGCGGTGTGGCAGCCGTCGCAGAAGCCGCATCCCGGGGCACCGCCCAGGGCCCGGTCGGGGCTCACGCACTGGAGGGCGGCGGCGAAGGCCCGGGCGGCGGTGGAACGGCCGGAGCCCGGCGGTCCGGTGAACAGCCAGGCGTGGGTCATCTTCGAGGTCGCGCGCCGGGCACCGGGAACGCCTGCTGCGCCGGGAGCACCGGCCTTTTCCGGCTGTCCGTCCGGGCCCGCCGCCGGCTCGGCGGCGGTCGCTGCTTCAGCGCGCAGCGCGTGCGCCGCCGTGACGTACGCGTCGGCGTCGCGGGCGGCCGCGGCCAGCTCGGCCGTGATCCGGTCCTGGCCGACGACGTCGTCCCACACCGTCATGGCTGCCGCCCCTTCTCCTGCTCGTCCGTACGCGTGCCGCGGGTCCCATTGTGGTGCACCCGGCTGACAACGGGACGCCGGCCACTCGCGGCCGGGCAAGCGCCCGGCGGTTCACGCCTCCCGGCCACAGGCCGCGCAGCCCCCGCCCGGGTTGTCCTCCCCCGCGACCGCACCGCCACACCGACACACCGCGACACCCCACCGGACGCCGATCCCCGAGACCGGGGCATCCACCGGCCTCCCGGCCGGATCCCCCTCGGCTTCCCGGGCCGTCCCCCGCCACCGGCCGCCGGTCACCCGGGGCGTGTCCCCCTTCGACGCTCCCGGCCGGTACCCGCCGGGGGCCCGGCCGGTGCGGTCCTCCGTACGACCGCCCGCCCCCGTACGGGCCGGGAACGGGCGAGCGCCCGCCCGACGGGGTGTCGGGCGGGCGCTCGTGTCCGAAGTCCGGGTCAGCCGCGGCGGCCCCGGCCCCCGCCGCGTCCCCGGTCGTCCTCGTCCCGGTCGCCCAAGAGTTCGTCGGCCAGCGTCGGCAGGTCGTCCAGCGGGGTCTCCTCCGCCCAGTCCGAGCGGCGGCGGGACCGGCGGGACTTCCCGCGGCCGGGGCTCCCGGACTGCCCGGACTGCTGACCGGACCGCGGACCGGCCTGCGGGTCGACCTGCGGAAGCTCCCTGGTCCGCTCGACGTCGGGCGCGGCCGCCCGCTCCTCTTCCTCTTCCTCCTGGCGGAACAGCCACGGCGGCACCCGGTCCGCCGGGTCCGCCGGACGGCCCGCGGGCTGCCCGGCCTCCCCGGTACCGTGTCCCGCTCCGGCCGCGCCGTCCCGGCCGCGGTTCTCGTCCGCGTCCGGGCGCACCGGCGGCAGCACGGTCGTCTCGTCCGCGGCGCCCGGGACCGCCTGCGGCAGCACCGTCGTCTCGTCCGACGCGCCGCGCGGCTCGTCCGGCCTCGCCTGCGGCAGTACGGCCGTGTCCTCCGCGTCCGGCTGCCGCCCCCGGTCCCCGGCCTCGTCCTGCGGAACCCCGTCCCCTGCAGCCCCGTCCTCCCGCGCCCCGCCGGGCTGTCCGCCCTCGGGCTGCGGCGCCGGGACCTTCTGCGTCGTCTCGGAGTCGGGCGACGGACCGGGCGACGCGGGCTCCCCCGCACCGCCGGACTCCCCCGCACCGCCGGGCTCCCCGGCCAACGGCGTCTCCACCGTCGGGGCCTCGTCCGCCACCGCGGCCTCTCCCCCGGACGCCGAAGCCGCCGCGGCGGCCGTCTCCGCGGCCCGGGCCGCCTCGGACGCCTGCCGTTCCTGCTCGGCGCGGAGCAGGGCCTCCTCCGCCTTGCGCTGCTTCTCCAGCCGGCGTTCCTCGGCCTCCTTGCGGAGCCGGTCCTCTTCTTCCTTCTGCCGCCGCAGCCGCTCCTGCTCCGCGGCCCGCGCACGCTCCTCCGCCTCGCGCCGCGCGCGCTCCTCCTCCGCGCGCCGCTGCGCTTCCTCCGCGCGCCGGCGCGCCTCCTCGGCCTGGCGCCGCGCCTCCTCAGCCCGCGCCTGCTCCAGCTCGTGGCGCTTGCGCTCCTCCTCCTCGGCACGCAGCCGGGCGAGCTGCTCCTGGCGCTCGCGCTCCAGCCGCTCCTCCTCGGCCTTCCGCGCGGCCTCCTCCTCGGCCCGGCGCCTCGCCTCCTCCTCGGCGGCCCGGCGGGCCTCCTCGCGGGCCCGGATCTCGGCCTCGGAGAGCGGCAGCACCTGGTCGAGCCGGTGCCGTACGACGGTGGTGACGGCCTCCGGCTCCTGGCCCGCGTCGACGACGAGGTAACGCGCCGGGTCGGCGGCCGCGAGGGCGAGGAAACCGGAGCGGACCCGCTGGTGGAACTCGGCCGGCTCGGACTCCAGCCGGTCCGGTGCCTCGGTGAAGCGCTCCCGCGCGGTCTCGGGCGTGACGTCGAGCAGCACCGTCAGATGCGGTACGAGACCGTCGGTCGCCCAGCGCGAGATGCGGGCGATCTCCGTCGGCGACAGGTCGCGGCCCGCGCCCTGGTAGGCGACGGACGAGTCGATGTACCGGTCGGTGACGACCACCGCGCCGCGCTCCAGGGCGGGCCGTACGACGCTGTCGACGTGCTCCGCTCGGTCGGCGGCGTACAGCAGCGCCTCCGCCCGGTGCGAGATGCCCGCCGAGGAGACGTCGAGAAGTATCGACCGCAGCCGCTTGCCCATGGCGGTGGCGCCGGGTTCGCGGGTGACGACGACCTCGTGGCCCTTGCTGCGGATCCACTCGGCGAGCGCCTCGACCTGGGTGGACTTGCCCGCCCCGTCACCGCCCTCGAGGGCGAGGAAGAAACCGTTGCCGGCCGGTGCCCGGCGGTCGGGCTCGCCACCGCGCAGCGCCTCCCGCAGATCGTGCCGCAGGGGCACACCGGAGCGGTCGTCGGTCCTGACGAGGACGAGGGCCGCGACGGGCAGCAGCAGCGCGCCGACGAGCATCAGCGTGAACGCCGCGCCGCCGTGCTCGAAGACGAACGATCCGCTTTCGTAGCGGTGCGGCCCGATGCCCGCGGCGAGCAGCGGTGCGGCCAGCGCGCCGAGGGCGACGAACACGCGGACGACGGCGTGCAGATGCTCGGTCGTACGGGCCCGGCGGCGCTCCTCGGCCTCCTGGTCGAGCAGCGTGTGACCGGTGTTCGCGGAGACGCCCGCGGCGACACCCGCGACGGCCGTGAGGAGGAGGACGGTCGCCGGGTCGGGGACGAGCCCGACGGCCAGCAGCGCCAGCCCGGTCACGGCGATGGCCAGCGCGAGCAGCCTGCGCCGGGACAGCGCCGGGAGCACCTTGCGGGCGCCCCGGACGCCGACGACGGTGCCGCCGCTGAGCGCGAGCACGAACAGCGCGAACCCGACCGGCCCGCCCCCGAGGTCCCCCGCGTGCAGCACGGCCACGCCGACCGCTGCGGCGATCGCGCCGGCGACGGCCGCCGAGGACAGCACGAGCAGCGGAATGGCGCCCGTACGGCCCTTGTCCGCGCCCTCGCCCGAGGCGGCGCGCGGACGCCGCAGACCCTCCAGCGGGGAGCGCGCGCGGGGCGTCCGGCCGCCGGGGAGTTCGATGAAGTACAGGATCGACACGGAGGCGGCGAACAGTCCGGCCGCGACGTACGAACCGAGCGCCGCCTGGTGCAGGTGGAACCAGTCGACGGCCGTGGCCAGCAGGTTGTTGAAGAGTGAGATGACGACGAGTCCGGCCGCGGCGAGCGGCAGCGCCACATATCCCGTGCGCAGCGAGAGCCGGCGCAGCGCGTCGAGATGGTCGGGCAGCGGCCGGACCGCGGCGCCCTCGACCGGCGGAGCGGGCAGCAGAGCCGGGGCCGCGCTCTCGCGGCAGACCGTCCAGAAGCGCTCGGCCACGCCCGTCACGAAGACGGTGACGAGGAGATACGCGGTGGCCGTCTCCGGTGTCCAGTCGATCCACAGCGGGGCGACGACGAGCAGGGCGACCCGCAGCCCGTCCGCGCCGATCATGGTCCACCGGCGGTCGAGCGGACCGCCGGTGCGCTCGGCCGTCTTCGACCGGTGGGCGCCCTTCGCGCCGCTCCTGGCGCCCTTCGCGCCGTTCCCGGCGGCCGTGGTGTCCGGCCGGTCCTCGCCGGCCGTGCCGTCGCTCCCGGCCGGTTTCCCGCCGGGCGTCGTCAGGGCCGTGAGCGGGCCGAGGAGGACGGCGCCGAAGAGCAGGGTGGCGACGACCCGGGCCCCGAGGACCGCGGCGACCGCGAACGCCGCGCCGCGGTAACCGTCCCCGAACGTCCCGGCGGACACGGCCGCTTGGAGCGTCAGCAACAGCAGCACCAGCAGGGCGAGTGCGTCTCCGATGCCGCCGACGAGTTGCGCGCTCCACAGCCGCCGGAGCGGCGGAAAGCGCAGCAGTGCTCGTACGGCGCGCTCACGGGAGTCTGCGGCAAGGTGGTCGGAGGTGGGGCTCACGACCGTAGGCTGCTCGGCTCGCGTCATCCGACCAGCCTATCCGGACTGGCCGAATCCCTGTCGGCCAGTCCCGGTAAGGCGTCCGAACTTGTGACCACCCCGTGGCCGTCGCGGCCGGGCGGCCGCCGCGGCCGGGTCAGTCCTCGGAGTCCGCCGACTTCTTCGCGGCGGACGCCTTGGCGGTGGTCTTCTTCGCCGTCGTCGTCTTCTTCGCGGCCGTCTTCTTGGCCGCGGTCTTCTTCGCCGGGGCCTTCTTGGCGGCCGTCTTCTTGGTGGTGGCCTTCTTCGCCGTCTTCTTCGCGGTCTTCTTGGCCGGCCCCTTGGCCCGCTTCTCCGCGAGCAGCTCGTAACCCCGCTCCGGCGTGATCGACTCGACGTCGTCGTCCCGGCGCAGCGTCGCGTTCGTCTCGCCGTCCGTGACGTACGGGCCGAAACGCCCGTCCTTGACCACGACGGGCTTCTCGCTGACCGGGTCGGTGCCCAGCTCCTTCAGCGGCGGCTTGGCCGCGGCGCGCCCGCGCTGCTTCGGCTTGGAGTAGATCTCCAGGGCCTCTTCCAGCGTGAGGGTGAAGAGCTGCTCCTCGCTCTCCAGGGAGCGCGAGTCGGTGCCCTTCTTCAGATACGGGCCGTAGCGGCCGTTCTGCGCCGTGATCTCGGTGCCCGTCTCCGGGTCGGTGCCGACGACGCGGGGCAGGGACAGCAGCTTGACCGCGTCCTCAAGCGTCACCGTGTCCGGCGACATCGTCTTGAACAGCGACGCGGTGCGCGGCTTGACGGCGTTCTTGCCGGTCTTGGGGGTGTCCTCGGGCAGCACCTCGGTGACGTACGGACCGTAGCGGCCGTTCTTCGCGACGATCGGCCGCCCCGTCTCCGGGTGGTTGCCCAGCTCGAAGTCGCCGCTGGGCTTGGCGAGCAGTTCCTCGGCGTACTCGACGGTCAGCTCGTCCGGCGGCAGCTCGTCGGGCACGTCGGCGCGCTGCCCGGGCTCGCCCTCGACGGGCGACGGCTTCTCGACGTACGGGCCGTAGCGGCCGACGCGCAGCACGATGCCGTCGCCCACCGGGAAGGACGACACCTCGCGGGCGTCGATCGCGCCGAGGTCGGTGACGAGTTCCTTCAGGCCGCCGAGGTGGTCGCCGTCGCCGTTGCCCGCGGCGGCGGCCGTGCCGCTGCCGTTGCCCTCGGAGCCGAAGTAGAAGTGCCGCAGCCACGGCACGGACTGGGCCTCGCCCGCCGCGATGCGGTCGAGGTCGTCCTCCATCTTGGCGGTGAAGTCGTAGTCGACGAGCCGGCCGAAGTGCTTCTCCAGCAGGCCGACGACGGCGAAGGAGAGGAAGGACGGCACGAGGGCCGTGCCCTTCTTGAAGACGTAGCCGCGGTCGAGGATGGTGCCGATGATCGACGCGTACGTCGACGGGCGGCCGATCTCGCGCTCCTCCAGCTCCTTGACCAGCGACGCCTCGGTGTAGCGGGCCGGGGGCTTGGTGGAGTGGCCGTCGGCGGTGATCTCGCGGGCGGTCAGCGGGTCGCCCTCGGCCACCTGCGGGAGGCGGCGCTCGCGGTCGTCCAGCTCGGCGTTCGGGTCGTCGGCGCCCTCGACGTAGGCCTTCATGAAGCCGTGGAAGGTGATGATCTTGCCGGAGGCGGAGAACTCGACCTCCTTGAAGGACGCGCTCCGGTTGTCGTTCACCCGGCCGCCGACCTTGACGGTGACCGACTGGCCGACCGCGTCCTTCATCTGCGAGGCGACGGTGCGCTTCCAGATCAGCTCGTAGAGCCGGAACTGGTCACCGGTGAGGCCGGTCTCGGCGGGCGTGCGGAAGCGGTCGCCGGAGGGGCGGATCGCCTCGTGTGCCTCCTGGGCGTTCTTGACCTTGCCGGCGTACATGCGCGGCTTGTCGGGCAGATAGTCGGCGCCGTAGAGCTGGGTCACCTGGGCGCGGGCGGCGGACACGGCCGTGTCGGACAGGGTCGTGGAGTCCGTACGCATATAGGTGATGAAGCCGTTCTCGTACAGCTTCTGCGCGATCTGCATCGTCGCCTTGGCGCCGAAGCCCAGCTTGCGCGACGCCTCCTGCTGGAGGGTGGTCGTACGGAACGGGGCGTACGGCGACCGGCGGTAGGGCTTGGACTCGACCGAGCGGACCGCGAAGGCGGCGTCCTCCAGGGCGGCGGCCAGTTCGCGGGCGGCGGCCTCGTCGAGGTGGAGGACCTGCGAGCCCTCCTTGAGCCGGCCGGTGGAACCGAAGTCGCGGCCCTGGGCGACGCGGCGGCCGTCGACCTGGGTGAGCCGGGCGCCGAAGGTGCCGGGGTCGGAGGCGTCGCCCTCGCGGCCCGTGGCGAAGGTGCCGGTCAGGTCCCAGTACTCGGCGGAGCGGAAGGCGATGCGCTCGCGCTCCCGCTCGACGACGAGCCGGGTGGCGACGGACTGCACACGGCCGGCGGACAGCCGCGGCATGACCTTCTTCCACAGCACCGGCGAGACCTCGTAGCCGTAGAGGCGGTCGAGGATGCGGCGGGTCTCCTGGGCGTCGACGAGCTTCTTGTTCAGCTCGCGCGGATTGGCGACGGCGTCGCGGATCGCGTCCTTGGTGATCTCGTGGAAGACCATCCGGCGGACCGGGACCTTGGGCTTGAGCACCTCCTGGAGATGCCAGGCGATGGCCTCGCCCTCGCGGTCCTCATCGGTGGCGAGGAAGAGTTCGTCGGACTCCGCCAGCAGTCCCTTGAGCTTGCTGACCTGGCTCTTCTTGTCGGCGTTGACGACGTAGAGAGGCTGGAAGTCCTGATCGACGTTGACGCCGAGCCGGGCCCAGGGCTCCCCCTTGTACTTCGCCGGTACCTCGGCGGCGCCGTTGGGCAGATCGCGGATGTGCCCGACGCTCGCCTCGACGACGTAACCCGGGCCGAGATAGCCCTTGATCGTCTTCGCCTTGGCAGGCGACTCGACGATGACGAGTCGGCGGCCGCCCTTTGCGGTCTCGCTGGTCGGGGACAACTTCGCTCTTCTCTCCGGTCGACGTTCGGCTATGATCACTGCCGCTTCGTGAAGGTTCTGCGGTGACGCTGCGGAGTGTGACGGTACCTCCCGGCCCGCTGTCAAACGGAAAAAGCCCGCAACGCCACTCGAACGGTAACCCGACAAGTGGGCGTTCTGCCGCCGGACGACAGGTCCCTGTCAACGTCACACTCCGCCCGGCCGGCCCGGCGGCTCCTCTTCCCTCTCCTCTCTCCACCGCTCCGACCAGGCGACACGGCGACGGCACGGCGGCATCACAGCGGCTCCACGGCGGCTCCACGGCGGCGGCCCGGGCGGCTTCCCGGCGGCCGCCGAGCGACGGTACGGCGGCAGGCCGGCGGGGACACGGCGGCGTTCCGGCGAGCGCGCCGCGGCCGTCCGGCCGTGCACGCAGGCCCCCGCCCCCGGCCCCCGCCGAGAGCCCCGGATGCCCAGGGACCTTGCCACCGCCCGGAGCCGGGCTGGCAGGATGTGAACTCTGCGGCCGCAGCACCACCGCCGGCCGTACGTCCCGCACAGAAACCGCTCACACCCACACGGGGGCCCGCTCATGTCCAACCCGAACCCCTACGGCGCGCCGCAGGACCCGAACGGCGGCTACGGATACCCGCAGCAGGGCGGCCAGCAGCCGTACGGCCAGCAGCCCGGCGGTTACGGCCAGCCCGGCGGCCAGCAGGCCGGTTACGGCCAGCCCGGCGGCCAGCAGCCCTACGGCGGCCAGCCCGGCTACGGCTACCCGCAGCAGCCCGGCGTCGCGCCCGGCCAGTACACCGGCGACCCGAACGCCCCGTACGGCTACGACCCCTACGGCCGTCCGTACTCCGAGAAGTCGAAGATCATCGCGGGTGTGCTCCAGCTGTTCATCGGCACGCTGGGCATCGGCCGTTTCTACACCGGCCACATCGGCATGGCGCTCGGCCAGCTCTTCACCCTCGGCGGCTGCGGCATCTGGGCGCTGATCGACGGCATCATGCTGCTCACCGGCAGCAACGCCACCGACAAGGAGGGTCGTCCGCTGCGTGGCGGCTGAGCGCGACGGGCGGACCGGTGTCCGCGCCATGGCCTCGCACCCGGCCGCCGCACCGCTCGGTGTGCTGGCGGCCGGGGCGGCCGGGGCCGTCCATCTGTGGGGGACGAACCCCCATGAAGCGGGGCAGTTGCTGCCACGCTGCCCGTTCAACTGGGCCACCGGGCTCGACTGCCCGACCTGCGGCGCCACCCGCATGACGTACGACCTGCTGCACGGCGACCTCGTCGCGGCCTTCCACGACAACGCGGCCCTGCTGGTGTTCGGGGTCCCCGCGGGGGCCTGGCTGGCGTACCGCTGGGTGCGCGAGCGGCTGCGCGGAAACCGCTACCGGCCCTCGCCGGGGCGGACCACGACGGCGGTCGTGCTGGCGGGCGTCGCGCTGTGGGGCGTCGGGCGCAACCTGGCGGGCTGAAAAGCCCCTTCCCCAGCGGCCGGACACCTCGTCCGCATTTGATCCGCATTGCCATTACCGATCGGTCACGAAGCATCCACCGGCGCAACCGTTCGAAACTCCGCCGAGTCGGTTTGATCGTCGCGATACGTCCCCAGGTGACGCGCGCAGCACATTGAACCGCTCAAGAGGAGCCAGTAACCATGTCCTACCCCGCTCAGCCTCCCGCCGGAGGCGCTCAGTACGGTGTCGCCCCCAACGGGCAGCCGTACTCCGAGAAGTCCAAGATCGTCGCCGGTGTGCTCCAGCTGTTCATCGGCACGCTGGGCATCGGCCGTTTCTACACCGGCCACACGGGCATGGCGCTCGGCCAGCTCTTCACCCTCGGCGGCTGCGGCATCTGGGCGCTGATCGACGGC
>NZ_WHPN01000402.1:0-41367 GCF_009735685.1 Streptomyces lycii
GGGCCGGGACCGGGGCCGGGACCGGGACCGGGACCGGGACCGGCAGCCGGGGCCGGGACCGACCCCGAGCACCCGGCCCGTCGGCCGATGCGTCGGCCGACGCGTGGCCCCGCCGACCTACCGACCCGCCGGCCTGCCGCCCCGGCGACTGACGACTGACGACCGCACCACCGCTCCACCGACCCTGCCGACCTGCCGACCTGCCGACCTGCCGACCGATCTCTGAACGACCGATCTGCCACCCACGGATCCACTGACCGACCGATCTGCCGCCGACCGCCGATGACCCGACGACCGGCCGGGGACCGGCCGGCCGGCCGCGCACCCCCACCTCTCACGGGAGCAGCCCATGACCGACCCCGCGTTCGACCCCGCCGCGCTCGTCACCGTCCTCCGTTCCCAGGAGAGCCGGCTGGTGCTGCGCCGCTTCACCCACGACGACGCCTGGAACCTGGGCTGTCTGCTGGTCCGGCTGGCCCGGGACCGGCAGGCGCCGGTGACCGTCGACATCCGCCGCGGCCACCAGCAGCTGTTCCACGCCGCTCTGCCGGGCACCTCCCCGGACAACGACGACTGGATCGACCGCAAGCGCCGGATCGTGGAGCGGTTCGGAGAGAGTTCGTATCTGGTGGGCACCCGGTTCCGGGCGCGGGGGACGACCTTCGAGGCGTCGTCGCCGCTCGACCCGTGCCGCTATGCCGCGCACGGAGGCTCGTTCCCGATCGCGGTCGAGGGCGCGGGGGTCATCGGCACGGTCACGGTTTCCGGACTGCCGCAGGCCGAGGACCACGCGCTGGTGGTCGAGGCGCTGGAGAGCTTCCTGACACCGGACGCGCCGCAGACCCCGACGCCCTCGCCCTCGCCGCAACCAGAACCGGAACCGGCACCGCTGCCGGGCCCGTCGCCCGCCCCCGGGCCGACACCCGCGCCGGCACCCGGGCCGGGCCCCTCCCCCGCGCCGACTCCGGAGCCCTGACGGCTCAATCACGTCCGGCGGGGCGGGCTTTGGTGCGCACGCACCCTTGCCGGGGCGCGGCGCCGTGGTTACCGTCACGTAGCGCACGTGCTTACCGACGGTAACTCTCTCTCCTCGCCCGCCCCTGCCCGGATCCCCGGAGGACGACGATGCCCGCACCCGCCCCGAGGCGCCCGCGCCGCCCGCTGCTTCCCCTCTCCACCGCCGCCGTCCTGGCCTCCCTCGTGCTGACCTGCGGCACGACCCCGGCGGGCGCGGCCGAACGGGCCGCGCCGCGGGCGGCCGGAGCGCCGCGCGACGTGATGGCGGTCGGCAACGGCCAGGGCGGCACCGTCAGCTTCATCGACGCCGCGACCTTCGAGAACCTGGGCTCCTTCGACGCGGTGCCCGACCTCGAACAGCGCATCGACGAGATGAACCCCGTCGAGCGCATCGCGTACGAGACCGTCAACAGCATCCAGGGCTACCGCAAGCTCGTCGACGACATGGCCGTCTCCCCCGACGGCAGCACGCTCTACGTCTCGCGCGGCGTCCTCTCCGACGCGGTCGCCTTCGACCTCGCGAGCGGCACCATGCTCTGGCGCTACGAGACCGCGGGGTTCAAGGCCGACCACGCCGCCCTCTCCCCGGACGGCAGCAAGTTCATCGTCTCGGCGACCACGGCCAAGAAGGCGGAGGTGCTCAACACCGCCGACGGCACCCTGCACGCCAGCTTCGAGACCGGCACCTACCCGCACGGCAACGACTACTCCGCCGACGGCAGCCTCCTCTACAACTCCAGCATCGGCGTCACCTCCATGCCCAAGGCCCTCAACGGCCTCAAGGGCGCCAAGCAGGTCGTCGCGGTCGACGGGGAGACGTTCGACCCGGTGCGGACGTACGACTTCGAGTACGGCGTCCGGCCGGCCGTCTTCACCGCCGACAACAAGACGATGTACGCGCAGCTCTCGTACCTCAACGGCTTCGTCGAGTACGACCTGGAGGCCGGGGAGATCACCCGCACCGTCGAGATGCCGTACAGCGACAAGGCCGCGGAGCTGCGTGAGGACGACTACCCGCAGAACTCCGCGCACCACGGCATGGCCATGAACGCCGACGAGTCGAAGCTGTGCATGGCCGGGACCATCGACGACTACGTGGCCGTCGTCTCCCGCCCCGGTCTGGAGACCGACGGCTACGTCCACTACGGGACCGACGCCCTGCCGTACTGGACCGCGACCGGCCCCGGCGGCCGGTACTGCTTCGTCTCGCTGTCGAACGAGAACGAGGTCTCGGTCGTCGACTACGCCACCGCGAAGGAGGTCGCCCGCGTCCCGACCGGCCACTTCCCGCAGCGAGAGCGCCCGGCGAAGCTGACGGACGAGGCGCTCGCGGGCCTCGACCCGTCGGACGGCTGACCCCGGCCGACCCGGCGGGGCACGGCCGCCCCGGCTCCTCCCCCAGCTGCCCGCGGCTGCTCCCGGCTGCTCCCGGCTGCTCCCGGCTGCTCCCGGCAGAGCTTCCCCCGCTGCTTCGGCAGACCGCCGCCGGACGTTGCCGGACGTTGCCGGACCGAGCGGGGCGCGTCGGGCCGGAGCCGGCCCCGGTGCGGCGGGCGCGGCGCCGGGGCGCGGTCAGGACGGAGGCGGCCCGTGCCCGGCCGGCCGTGCGGCGCGCTCGGCCTCGTACCGCACGTCGCCGTGCTCGGCGCCCTCGACGTACTCCGGCCAGGTCGCGTGGAAGGTGCGGACGTACCGCAGTCCGGCCTTCTCCAGCACCCGGCGGGAGGCCCGGTTGACGGTCATCGTCTCGGCGACGACACGCTCGATGCCGAGTTCGGTGAACGCCTTGCGGACCAGGGCGCGGGAGCCCTCGGTGGCGTAGCCGCGCCCCCAGGCTGCCCGGTGCAGCCGGTAGCCGAGTTCGGCCACCGGCGAGCCCGGATCGCACGGGCGCAGCTCGAACCAGCCGAGGAACGCGCCCGTGGCCCGCTCCTCGGCGGCCCAGGCTCCCAGCCCGCGGTGCTCCTGGTACCGGCGCAGGATGCGGGGCAGCACCTCCTCGCGGACGGTCTCCGGCGGTTCGGGGGCGGCGGAGATGAAGCGCATGACGTCCGGGTCACCGTGGAGGCCGCCGAGCAGGTCCGCGTCGGCCCCGGTGAACCGGCGCAGCGTGAGCCGCTCGGTCTCCAGGAAGACGGTTCGCGTGGTCCGCATCCGCGCGAGCGTAGTCGGCCCGCCGCGCCGGCCCCAGTGGTTATCGGGTGAGCCAGGCGCGTTCGGCGGCGGTCCACGCCGTGCTCGTCACCACGTACAGCCCGGCGGCGAGCGGCACGACGGCCGCCGTGAGCAGCGTGCCGAACGACAGCAGCGGAAGCATCCTGGCCATGCCCGCCACGGCCTGCGCCCCGGGCACCGCCCCGGTGTCGCCGGACCGGCCGGCCGGCGCGGCCGGGGCCACGAGCTGCGGGGCGTCCCGCGCCGTGCGCCGGGCCCGTGCGTACGTCCAGGTGGCGACGGCCGCCGTCAGCGCGAACAGGGCGAGGTAGACCAGCCCCTGCGGCCCGAACGGGCCGCCGTCACCGAGCGCGTCGGCCCAGCGGCCGCCGAGCGGCGCGGCGAGGAGCCGGTGGTCCAGCAGTTCGTTGGCCTCGCCGCCGATCTCGGAGGCCGTGAACAGCCGGTACATCACGAAGAACACGGGCAGCTGCACCAGCATCGGCAGACAGCCGGCGAGCGGAGAGGACTTCTCCTCGGCGTACAGGTCGGCCAGCGCGCTCCGCAGCCGCTCCGGGTTACGGGCGTGCTTCCGGCGCAGTTCGGCGACGCGGGGCGCGAGCCGGGCACGGGTCTTCTCACCACGTACGGCGGCACGGGTGAGCGGGTGGAGCGCGAGTTTCACGCACAGGGTGAACAGGACGATGGCGGCGGCGGTGGCCGACGCGGCGAACACGGGCTGGAGCGCGCCCGCGAACAGCGAGACGAGGTGCGCGAATACGGACATGGGTGAGCCCTCCGGGGGTCTCGTCGTGCCGGAACGAAGGATTTCGGCGTGACGAGCCGGGCAGGCGTGCGTGCTCCGTTCCCGGCACCGCGCGCTGCGTAGCGCGTGCCGCGTGCGCGCGCTGCGCGCCGCGTGCTGCGGGGAACGTGTGGAGAGGGAGCGCCGCCTACCCGGCTGCCGGGGCGGGACGCCCGGGTGCCCTGGGCCGTGGCCGGCCGGAGGCGTCGGGGTCGCGCTGGGGCAGGAAGGCGGTGCGCAGGGCCCGTTCGCGCAGGGCGGTCCGTACCCGGGTGGGCGGAACGGGACGGGCGGCGCGGGCGGTGAGGACGGCGCAGGCGAGGAGTGCCGCGCAGACCGCGGTGGTGGCGGCGAGGGCGACGGCCCCGGCCAGGGCCTCGCCGAGGAGGCCGCTCTGGCCGAGCAGGATCTCGCCGAGCAGGGTCAGCACGAGCCCGGCCCGCACCCGCTGCACGACGTCGCCCCTCATCCCGCTCCTTCTTCGACCGACCGTCTCATCATAGGGCCGGCCGCCCCGGCGAGCGGAGGCGCGCCCCGGAGCCCGGCCCGCGACCGTGGTGACGGCAGTGGTGAGGGCGGTGGCCAACACCACCTCGGCGGTGACCAGCCGGTGCGCCCGCGACTCCCTGCGCTCACCGGATTCCGCGTCGAGGTTGAGCCCGCCGCCCGCGACGGCGGAGAGCACGCCCGGCGAGGACGCCCGCGACGGTCCGCACGAGCGGGACAGCACATCGCGCGCTTCGGCGGCTTTCCGCGGACCGAGCGCGCCCCCGCGGCCGCCCGAAGCCGGGTAGGCCGCCCGGGCGGCCGCCCGAAGCCGGGTACGCGCCCGGGCGGCCGCCCGAAGCCGGGTACGCGCCCGGGCGTGCCCGGATTCAGGGCCGGGGGAGGCCGTGGCGGGCGGAGCCCAGCACCCGTTCGGCGACCTCGCGTTCCGCCGCGGCGGTGAAGACGCCGCCTCCGCCCCGGCGGGCGGCGACCGCGCGCCGGGTCTCCTCGGCGAGCAGATCGGCGTTGATCGCCGCCCCGGCCAGCAGACCGGCCGCGACCGCGCCGGCGACCTGGCCGGTGATGTCCGCGGCGTTCCCGGCGACCCACACCCCGGGCACCTCCGTCGCCCCCGACGGGTCGGCGGCGACCTGGCTGCCGACGACGTGGCCCGCCATCTCCCGGCCGGTGGCCGTCAGGCCCAGCCCCTCCAGGACCCCGGCACGGCCGGTGAGGCGGGAGGCGACCGTCAGCGCGTCGCGCGGGATCACCCGTCCGCTCGCGAGCCGTACGCCGCCGAGCCGCCCCTGCCCGGTGAGGTCCAGCCCCGCCACCTCGCCGTCCACCACGGCCACCCCGCGCGCGGCCAGTTGCTCGTACTGCTCGTCGTCCGGCTCGGGGCCGGTGTGCAGGAAGAGCGTCACGTCGTCGCTCCACTGCCGCCACAGCAGCGCCTGGTGCACGGCGAGCGGACCGGTCGACAGCACGCCGATGGCACGGTCGCGCACCTCCCAGCCGTGGCAGTACGGGCAGTGCAGCACGTCCCGCCCCCACAGCTCGGCGACGCCGGGCAGCTCGGGCAGTTCGTCGGCCAGCCCGGTGGTGACGAGCAGCCGGTCCGCGTGGGCCGCCGGGGCGCCGCCGTCGAGCAGCACCCGGAAGCCCCCGGCGGCGGGCCGCTCGACGGTGACGACGGTGCCCTCGCGGACCTCGCCGCCGTAGCGGGCCACCTCTTCGCGGCCGGTTGCCAGGAGTTCGGCGGGCGGCACGCCGTCCCGGCCGAGGTAGCCGTGGACCTGTGCGGCGGGGGCGTTGCGGGGCCGGCCGGCGTCGACGACCAGCACCGAGCGGCGCGCCCGGGCGAGGGTGAGCGCCCCGCTGAGCCCGGCGGCGCCACCGCCGACGACCACGACGTCGTACCGCCCGGCCCCTCCCGGCCTGGCGGGCTCCGCGCTCGGTACCCCGTTGACCGAGCCACCCGGCACGTCCGCGTTGCCCGCGCCGCCCCAGTGATCCGTATTGCCCGTACTAGCCGTTACGTTCTTCTCATTCGTATTGCTCGTGTTGTCCGTCATGCGAATGACCTCCTGATGCGAGGGTTCGCCGCACCACCCCGTCTTGACAAACTTTCTTGCCGGGGTGGCAAATGGAGGGCATGGCAGAGCCGACATCCGACAACGATGAATTCGCACCGGTCCTGGACGCCGTGGGCCCCCGGCTGCGCGCCCTCCGCCGCTCCCGCGGCACCACGCTGGCCGCTCTGAGCGAGACCACCGGCATCTCGATCAGCACCTTGTCCCGGCTGGAGTCCGGACAGCGCCGCCCCACCCTGGAACTGCTGCTTCCGCTGGCCAAGGCGCACGGCGTACCGCTGGACGAACTGGTCGGCGCGCCGCCGACCGGCGATCCGCGCATCCATCCGCGGCCGTTCCAGCGGAACGGCCGGACCATCGTGCCGCTGACCCGGCATCTGGGCGGGCTGTCCGCGTACAAGATGGTCCTGCCCGGCCGCCCGGACGACACGACCGGGGACGACAAGCTCGAACAGCGGGTCCACGAGGGCTACGACTGGCTGTACGTCCTCTCCGGCCGGCTGCGGCTGGCACTCGGCGAGCACGATCTGGTGCTGACGGCCGGAGAAGCGGCGGAGTTCGACACCCGGGTCCCGCACGGGTTCGCCGCGGCGGGCCCGGAGCCGGTGGAAATCCTCAGCCTCTTCGGCAAACAGGGCGAACGGATGCACGTCCGCGCCCGCTCATCCGAGAAGAAGTGACCGGGCGGGGCACCACGGCACCCGCCGCCTCGGACCGCACTCGGCGGCCGACCGGCCATCAGCCGCGTCGACAATGCCTCAGGCCGGTACAGCCGGCGCTCAACAGGCAGCGGGCAGCGGGCAGCGGGCAGCGGGCAGCGGTTAACAGATAGCAGGCAGCAGGTGGCAGGTGGCAGCAGTCTTCAGCCGTCGGCGGGCGGGCCGTTCCCGTCCTCCGGGAGCACCAGCAGCAGGTGCTCGTACTCCCCGTGCCGCAGCGTCCCCGTGCGGCGGAAACCGTGCTTCTCCAGCAGCTTCACCGAGCCCGTGTTGCCCTGGTACGGGTCGGCGTGGAGCGGGCGGGTCCGTTCCACGCCGAGGAAGAGCGCCAGGGCCCTCGTGCCGATCCCCCGTCCCCAGAAGCTCCGGCCGAAGACGTAGCCGATGAACCGCCGGTCCCCGTCCCACCAGGACACGACGGAGCCCGCGACCACCCCGTCCACCGTGACGGTCCGCGTCAGCACGGTCGGGTCGCCGAGCACCTTCGTCGTCCAGTGCTTCATGAAGGCGTCCCGCTCCCTGGGCGTGAACTTCGACCTCCGCACCGTCTCCGGGTCGCGCTCGTGCTCGTGGAACAACTCCAGGTCGGCTTCCACGACTTCCCTCAGTCGTACGTCTTCGCTCATGCCCGGAGTCTGACAGCGGGCACTGACAACACCCCGCCCGCGCGCAGCCCCACCCGGCCCCCGCACCCGGCATGCCCCCGCCCTTCACCGGCACGAACACCGCGCTTCACCGGCCCCCCGGCACTGGCTCGGCGCCCCGCCACTCCCCGGCACCACTCCCCGGCGCCGCCCCCCGCACCGACGCCGAGCCCTGCTCCCCCGGCGCCTTCCCGGCAGGGACTCCGCGCCCCGCTACTCCCCCACCCGGCCGTCTATCCGCTCGCGCAGCAGATCCGCGTGGCCGTTGTGCCGGGCGTACTCCTCGATCAGGTGCACCAGCACGTCGCGCAGCGTCACAACGCCGTCCGACACCCGGCCGGACACGTAGAGGTCGGGCACCCCGGTCACGAAGCGGTCGGCGAAGGCGACCTCCTCCCGCCACACCTCCCATGCCCGCGCCACCACTTCCGGGTCGGCGACCGCTCCGTTGAACTCCCCGTCCGGGTCCGCCGCGGACCAGAAGTGCGGCGGCGCGTCCTGCCCGGCGAGAACCCTGCGGAACCAGTGCCGTTCCACATCGGCCAGGTGCCGGACCAGGCCCAGCAGCGACAGCGTGGACGGCTCGACGGAGCGGCGCGCCAGCGCTTCGGCGTCGAGGCCCGAGCACTTCAGCTCCAGGGTGGTGCGGTGGAACCTCAGATACTCGAGCAGGAGGGAGCGCTCGTCCCCCGTGGAGGGCTCGTTCGGCCGGGGGTCGTTCTCGGGCGCGACGAACATGTCGGCTCTCTTGGCGGGTCCGCTCTGGCTGCTCATCCGGTCATCCTCAACGATCACCGCACGGCTCCGCCACGGCTTTCCGGTGCCGGCCGCGGCGCCCGCCGCGCTACCGGAGGACGGCCACCGCCACCGCCACGGCCGCGACCACCGCCGCCACCAGGGCGACCACGGCGACGGGACGAGCCCGGCCGGCCCGGCTCTCGCTCACCCCGTCCGGGAAATCGAACGCCGGACGGGCGGGCGCCGACGTGGCCGGCTGGGCCGCCCACGGCGTGTCGACGGCGCGGATGACGGGCTCCTCCCGCGGCCCCCACGTCGTCACCCCGTCCCGCTCGGTCCCGCGCCGCAGCCCGCCGTCACCGTCCCGGCGCCAGTACGCGCCGGCCGCGTCGGTGAAGGACAGCCGGACGTCCGCGAGCCGGGCGGAGACCTCGCCGCTCCGCCCGGACGGCAGCGTGAACGTCCGCCCGGTCGCCGCGTTCACGTCGCCGCACACCTCCGGTACGGGCTGTTCGTGCAGCGTGGCGGCCAGCTCACGGACCGGGTGGCTGCTGCGGTTGATCACGTCGAGCTGCGGCGTGACGTATCCCGGGTGGATCGCCGACGGCACGGTCCGCAGCCGGACGTCGATCAGCGACGCCTGCACCAGCGCCTCCCTCGACTCCGCCTGCCGTGCCCGCTCGGCGGCCTCCCGCTCCCGGGCCTCGATCCCCCGCTCGCGCTCGGCCGTCTCCCGCTCGCGCTCGGCCGTCTCCCGGGCGCGCCGCACCTGGTGCCGGTGCCCGGCCCAACTGACGTACAGCGCCCCGAGGGCCACGGTGGTGCTGATCACGGCGATGAGCGTCTCGGCCATGGGATTGCTGTGCCCGCCTCTCCGCGCCCGGTCAGCCGGTCGCCCGGAGCCGGGCTGCGACCCGGCCGGTCTCGTGGTCGGTCGTCAGTTCGGCGCCGCAGCGGCGCAGTGCGGCGATCGCGGCCCGGTTGCCGGAGTTCGTGTCGGCGACCACGGCGCGGGCACCCGCCCGGGCCGCCTCGGCGAGTACGGCACGGAGCACCGCGGTGCCGATGCCCAGGCCGCGGGCGGACCGCCCGAGCCACAGCCCCGTTTCGAGTTCCCCGGGCGCGCCGCCGCGCCGGGCCAGCCGGGCGGAGCCCACGACCTCACCGCCGGCGACGACCGCGTAGGTGGCCTCGGCCCGCGGGCCGTCCAGCCCGGGCCGCCGCGCCCGGTGCCAGGCCACGAAGGCGTCGCGGCGGGCCGGGGTCCAGCCCGGCGGACCGGCGACGGGCGGCATGACGTCCTCGGGTTCGGCGTCCGCGACGGCCGTCGCGAGCAGTTCCCGCAGCGTCTCCTCGCCGAGCCTCCGCAGTTCCACGTCACCGCTGTCCGTACGCACCATCCGTCCCCGTGGTTCGGTGAGTCCGGCGCTCAGAATAGGCCCAGCCGGGCGCTTGCGCCCGGGAGTTGCCCCGGCGGGGCGGGCGGGTGCGCGCCCGGGCGCCCGGGTCCGCGGGCTGCGAACGGCGAGCAGCGAGCGGCGAGCCGCAGGCGGCAGGCGGCAAGCGGCGGGCGGCGGGCGGCGGGCGGCGGGCGGCGGGCGGAAAAGACTGGGAGATCCCCGTCCCGCGCCGCTACCGTGCCCCGGTGACAACTCAGGTGATCGTGCTGAACGGCGGCTCCAGCTCCGGGAAAACGGGTATCGCCCGGTGCCTCCAGGCGGTTCTGCCGGATCCGTGGCCGGTCCTCGGGGTCGACACGCTGATCGAGACGATGCCCGCCTCCCTCCAGTCCTCGGACACGGGGCTCCTGGTCACGCCGGACGGCGGGGTGAGCGTGGGACCGGAGTTCCGGGCGCTGGAAGCCGCGTGGCGGGCGGGGGTCGCCGCGATGGTCCGTGCCGGCGCGCGGGTCGTGGTCGACGAGGTGTTCCTCGGCGGCGCCGCGTCCCAGCAGCGGTGGCGGGAAGCTCTGGCCGGGCTGGACGTGCTGTGGGTCGGTGTCCGCTGCGAGAGCGCCGTCGCCGCGGGCCGCGAACTGGCGCGGGGCGACCGGGTCGTGGGGATGGCAGCGGAACAGGCGGAGCCGGTGCACCGGGGCGTGGTCTACGACATGGAGGTGGTCACGACGCACACCGAGGCCCTCGTGTGTGCGCGTGCCATCGCCGAGCGGGTCGGGTGACCGGGCACGCCCCGGGCCAACGCCAACGGTCACCTGGGGCGTGCCCCGGGAGCCGGCCGGCCCGCCGCGTAGCCCCGGCACGGCCGTAACCGGCACCACCGTGATCCGGCACCGGTCCGGCACCATGCTGGTCCGGTACGACGGCACGCCCGGCCGCGCCCCCGTGACCGGCCGGCCGCGCTCCGGGACGACCGACCGGGATCCGGGACCGGCCGGGCGGCCGGGCGGCCGGGCGGCCGGGAGACTTCCGGCGGCCGCGGCATTCCGCGCCTGGCCGATTGATGCCGTTGAGGTCGAGTTCGCCAGTTTTTTCGTCGAATTGCATTCGACGGTCGACACCGCATCGAAATCACGGGTCGAATAGCGTCGAATATTCGACACCGGAATCATAAGCCCTGGTCGCGCGGTTCATGATTCACCGTGCAAGACAAAACCCTTGCATTGTTGTCGTGTTACTGCCAGCATTTCCGCCGCCGTGACAAACATGCTGCCACGGTCGGCCGCTGACCATTCGGCCCTCTCTTCTCCCCCGCAGCAGTACAAGATGACGAGGACTGCCATGACCGGATCAAGCCGCAGCACAGGACTGAGACATTGGTGGGCCGGCCTGCTGGCCGGCTGCGCGGTCGCCCTGCTCGCCGGGCTGGGCGTACTGGCTCCCGGCAGCGCCAACGCGACGCCCCGGGGCCCCGCTTCCGGCAGCACCGGGTCCGGTCCCGCCTCGGACGAGGCCATGGCCGCCGTCGAGGCGATGCAGCCGGGCTGGAATCTCGGCAACTCCCTCGACGCCACCGGGGAGGACGAGACCTCGTGGGGCAACCCGCGGGTCACGCAGGAACTGCTCGACAACGTCCGGGCCCAGGGGTTCAACAGCATCCGTATCCCCGTCACCTGGGGGCACCACCAGGGCGCGGCCCCGGACTACGCGCTGGAGCAGGCGTATCTGGACCGGGTCCGGGAGGTGGTCGACTGGGCGCTGGACGACGGCTTCTACGTGCTGATCAACATCCACCACGACTCCTGGGAGTGGATGGCGGACATGCCCGCCGACCGCTCCGGTGTGCTGGCCCGCTACAACGCCATCTGGACACAGCTGGCCGACACCTTCCGGGACTCCTCCGCCAAGCTGCTGTTCGAGAGCGTCAACGAGCCGCAGTTCACGAACAGCTCCGGTGACGCCCAGAACGCGGAGCTGCTGGACGAGCTGAACACCTCGTTCCACGAGATCGTGCGCGCGTCCGGCGGCAACAACGCGAACCGGCTGCTCGTCCTGCCGACCCTGCACACCTCGGCCGACCAGGCGCGGGTGGACGAACTGGCCGCGACGTTCGCGGCGCTGGACGACCCCAACCTGGTGGCGACGTTCCACTACTACGGCTACTGGCCGTTCAGCGTGAACGTCGCGGGCGGAACGCATTTCGACGCCACCGCCCAGCAGGATCTGACCGACGCGTTCGACCGCGTGCACACCGCCTTCGTGGCACAGGGCATTCCGGTGATTCTCGGCGAGTACGGCCTGCTCGGCTTCGACCGGCACACGGGCACCGTGCAGCAGGGCGAGAAGCTGAAGTTCTTCGAGTTCCTCGGCCACTACGCCCGGGCCAAGAACATCACCACCATGCTGTGGGACAACGGCCAGCACTTCCAGCGGACCGGTTTCGCCTGGAACGACCCGGAGCTGTTCGCGCAGATCGAGTCCAGCTGGACGACCCGCTCGGGCACGGCCTCGTCCGACCAGGTCTTCAGCGAGCGCGCCGCGGACATCGCCGACCGGACGCTGACACTGCATCTCAACGGCACCGAGTTCACCGGGCTCCACCACGGCGACACGGAGCTGACGCGGGGTACGGACTACACCGTCGAGGGCGACCGGCTCACCCTCACCGCCTCGCTGCTGACCCGGCTGAGCGGGGACCGGGAGTACGGCACCAACGCCGAGCTGTCCGCCCGCTTCTCGGCGGGCGTGCCGTGGCGCATCAGCCTGGTCACGTACGACAAGCCGGTGCTGGAGGACGCGACGGGCACGACGGACTCCTTCGCCGTGCCGACCGACTTCCGCGGCGACCAGCTCGCCACGATGGAGGCGAAGTACGACGACGGCAGCAACGCGGGGCCGCACAACTGGACGCCGTACAAGGAGTTCGACGCGGCCTTCGCGCCGGACTACGAGGCGAAGGCCACGACCCTGACGCCGGACTTCTTCGCCGAGGTCAACGACGGCGCCCGGGTGACGCTCACCTTCCACTACTGGAGCGGGACGAAGCTGACCTATTACGTCACCAAGTCCGGCACCACGGTCACCGGCACCACGGCCTGACCGGCACGGTCTCTCCGGACGGCCGGGGCGCGGCACCACCGCGCCCCGGCCGCCGCCGCGTGCGACACACCACCACGGGCCGCCGTCCGCCCTCCGTCGCTCGTCCCCGCCGTTCGTCCTCCGTGGCCCGTCCCCGCCGCTCGTCCCCGCCGTCCGTCCTCCACCGTTCATCCTCTGCCGCTCGCCCTTCGTCGCTCGTCCTCTGTCGTTCGTCTTCCGCCGTTCGTCTTCCGTCGGCTCGTCGTTCGTACGCGCGGCAACCGCCCCGCCGTCCGCGGACAACCGCTTTCCGGGAGCGGACGGCGTGTGCCACGGTCGGCCGATGCACGTATCCGCGTCCCGTACCGGCCTACTGCGCCGGCAGTTCGACCTGACCTGGGCCCTCTTCGAATATCACCTGGACCGGCTGGAGCCCGGGGACTTCCTGTGGGAGCCCGGCCCGCTCTGCTGGACAGTGCGTCCGGACACCGACGGGGTGTGGCGGCCGGACTGGGCGGACCACGAGCCGGATCCGGTGCCGGTCCCCACGATCGGCTGGGTGAGCTGGCACATCGGCTGGTGGTGGAGCGTGACCCTGGACCACGCGCGGGGCAGGGAAGCGCGGGATCGGACGGACATCACCTGGCCGGGCGACGGCGCGTCGGCCGTGGCCTGGCTGCGCGGGCTCCGCGAGGAGTGGCTGACGGTGCTGGACGGGCTCACGGACGCCGGTCTGGACGCCACCGCCCCGTTCCCGTGGCAGCACGACCCCGCGTACACGGTCGCCGACATGCTGGCCTGGGTGAACACCGAACTCACCAAGAACGTCACCGAGATCGGCCAGCTCCGGCTGCTGCGGGCGGCGTCCGCGGCGACGTCCCCGTAACCGTCCCCGGGAGCCGTCCGCCCCGGGAGCCGTCCGCCCCGGTTCCCGGGCGTCCCGCAGGGGCCACAGGTGCCGCAGGTGCCACAGGTGCCACAGGTCCGCTGAGCGGGCCTCCCGCGGCCCGCACGGCGCCCGCCACACCGGTCACAACCCGTTTGCCGGTGCCCGCGGCGGCCCACTAGGAATACAGATCATGGACCTGACCCGTATTCCTGCCGAGCCCGACCCCGCCACAGCCCACGCCGCCGTCGCCGAGGTGTTCGGCGGCATCGGCAGCCGTTCGCTCGCGCTGCCGGAGGGCGCGGACCCGGCCCCGGTGCTGCCGGAGACGGGCGGGGTCCCCGGCGCCTGGGTCACGGCGGAGGGGGTGCGGGCCTCCGCCGAAGCGGGTGTCGTGCTGTACGTGCACGGCGGCGGGTTCGGAAGCCGCATGCCGGAGCTGATCAGCCTCATGGCGCACCGCCTGTCCCGGGCCACCTCGCGCCCGGTGTTCGCCGTGCACTACCGGCTGGCCCCGGCCCATCCGTACCCGGAGCCGCTGGACGACGTCGTCGCCGTGTACGGCGCCCTGCTCGGCCAGGGTGTGCCGGCGGAGCGGATCGCCGTGGTCGGCGAGTCCTCCGGCGGAGCGCTCACGCTGTCGGCCCTGCTCCGGTTCAAGGAGTCCGGCACCGCTCTCCCGGCCACCGTCGTCACCCTGTCCCCGGTCACCGACCTCACGGTCTCCGGCCCGTCCGTGGACTCCGAGGCCACGAACGACCCCGGCGTGGACCGGGCCGTGCTCACCCATCTGATCGGCCAGTACCTCGGCGGCGCCCGCCCCGACCGGGCCCCGCAGTCCCCCGTCCACGGTGCGCTGGACGGGCTGCCGCCGCTGCTGATGGTTGCGGGCGGGGCGGAGGCCCTGCTGGACGACACCCTGCGCTACGCGGAGGCGGCGTCGGCGGCCGGAACGAAGGTCGCGGTCGAGGTGTACGAGGGGATGCCGCACGCGTTCCACATCACGGCGCTGGACGACGACAACCCGACGGGCCGGACGGTGCTGCGCCGCACCGCCGACTGGATCGCCGCCCACTGACGGTGGCCCGGTCCCCGGAGAATCCGGGGCTGTCCCCGACACTGCCCCGCGCCCGGCCCCCGCGGGCCCGCCGCGCGAGGGGGCGACCCGGCCCAGAACCGCGGCGAGGGCCCGGCCGGCGCCCGATCCGGCCATCCGGCACGGGCGGGACACCAGCCGCTGGAGCCGGTCGTCCGGCCCGTCCGGGACACCAGGCGCTGAAGCCGGTCGTCCGGCCCGTCCGGGACACCAACCGCTGAAGCCGGTCGTCCGGCCCGTCCGGGACACCAACCGCTGAAGCCGGTCGTCCGGCCCGTCCGGGACACCAACCGCTGAAGCCGGTCGTCCGGCCCGTCCGGGACACCAACCGCTGAAGCCGGTCGTCCGGCCCGTCCGGGCACCGGGAAAACCGGGAGCGTCCGCGCGGTCCCGCGTGGGAAGATCCTTCCCGCATGTACCGGTGTGCGGCTCCGCGCGCCGGTGTACGGCTCGGCGCGTGCCGGTGAACGACCGTGGAGGGGGACGATGTTCGCGGTATCCCTGGGGGACGACGGCGCGGAGCTGTGTCCGCTCGAACCGTGGCAGGCGGAGGAGTTCCTGGCCCACATGGACCGGGGCCGGGAGCACATCGGGCGGTACGTCCCGCTGCCGGACGTGGTCGCCGACCTGGAGTCGAGCCGCGCGTTCCTCCAGTCGTACGCCGACAAGGCCGCCGCCGACGCCGGGCGGATCTACGGCATCCGGAGGGACGGCACGCTGGTCGGCGGGGTGCTCTTCCGCACCATGGACATCGGTCAGGGCACCGCCGAGGCGGGCTGCTGGCTGGAGCCGTCGGCGGTGGGCAGGGGCCTGGTGACGCGGGCGGCGCGCCTGATCATCGACTGGGCGGTCGAGGAGCGCGGCATCCACCGTGTGGAGTGGCGGGTCGCGTCGGCGAACGAGGCGAGTATCGCGGTGGCCCGGCGGCTCGGGATGACGCGCGAGGGCGTGCTGCGCGGCGAGTACGTGCACCGCGGGCAGCGGCTCGACGCGGAGGTCTGGGCGGTCCTCGCGCCGGAGTGGCGGCAGGCCCGGCAGGTTCGCTGACGCCCGCGACCGGCGACAGCACACCCCTTCCCGACCCGCCCGTTCGCCCGCCCGCGAAAGGATCACCTCGATGACCTCACCACACGCCCACCCCGAACCCGACACCGAATCCGTCCCGGGCCCCGGCCCCGACGCCGACGCCCATGACGGCTCGGCGTCGATCCGCGAGCGGATGCGCACCGGCAGGCTCTACACCGACCACGGCGAGGGCCTGGACGAGGAGCGGCAGCGCTGTCAGGAACTGCTGTACGACTACAACCGCTCGCGCCCGGGCGACGCGGAGGGCCGCCGCGCGCTGCTGGCCGAGCTGCTCGGCTCGGTGGGCGAGAATGCCTGGATCGAACCGCCGCTGCGCTGTGCGTACGGGTCGAACATCCACATCGGCGCCGACTTCTACGCCAACTTCAACCTGGTGGTCGTCGACGACATCGACGTCCACATCGGCGACCGGGTGATGATGGCCCCCAATGTGACGATCACCCCGACGGGCCACCCGGTGCACCCCGAACTGCGCCTCGGCGGACGGCAGTTCTCGCTGCCGGTGCGGATCGGGAACGACGTGTGGATCGGCTCGAACGTCGTCGTGCTGCCGGGCGTCACGATCGGCGACGGGTCGGTCGTCGGCGCGGGCAGCGTGGTGACGAAGGACGTACCGGAGAACGTCATCGCGGTCGGCAATCCATGCCGGGTGCTGCGGCCGATCACCGACCGCGACCGCGAGTTCTACTTCCGGGACCGCAAGGTCGACTGACCGCAAGGTCGACTGACCGGACGGCCGGCGGACCGGACGGCCGGCGGAGCGGGCAATCCGGCCACGGTCGCGACGGCGGTCGGCGGTCGGCGGTCGGCGGTCGGCGGTCGGCGGTCGGCGGTCGGCGGTCGGCGGTCGGCGGTCGGCGGTCGGCGGTCGGCGGTCGGCGGTCGGCGGTGAACGCCGGAGGGCAGGACACCGGTACGGCCGGTCCGGCTGACGGGCCGGCCGCGTCCGGGAACACCCTGCGCGTCGGGCGACTTGACATCCGTACGGCCTCGGACGGCCTCGGACGGCCTCGTACGCACCCGGCCGGACCCGGCCCGGAGCGGACCACCTGACCGACCCGACCCGAACCGACCAGACCCGACCCGAACCGTACGGGACCGGGATCGAACCCGGACCCGGCCCCGGACCCGAGGAGGACGCATGGCAAGTACCGGACCGCGCAGGGGCGGTGGGCTCGACCGGCTGCTCTCGCTGGGCACCCTGCCCGTCGCGGCGACCGCCCTGACCGCGACCACCGCGCTCTACATGACCCTGGTCGCCTTCGGGAACATCACGGACTTCGGCACCAACCAGCAGTTCGTCCAGCACGTCCTGGCGATGGACACCACGTTCGAGGACCCGGACCTGATGTGGCGGGCCATCGAGTCCCCGGCCCTGCAGAACACCGCCTACGTCGCCATCATCGTCTGGGAGACGCTGACCGCGCTCGTACTCCTCCTCGCGACCTGGCTGTGGACGACGGGCCTGCGCCGCGGCAGCCACGACCGGGCGCGCCGGGCGAGCACGCTGGGCCTGGTGATGACGCTGCTGCTGTTCGGGCTGGGCTTCATCGGCATCGGCGGGGAGTGGTTCGCGATGTGGCAGTCGTCGGACTGGAACGGCCTGGACGCGGCCGCCCGCAACCTCGTACTCGCCGCCTTCACACTCGTCGTGATCCACCTGCCGTCCCTCCGCAGGGGAGACGGCTGACACGGGGCACCCGCCCCGCCGCCTTCCCCGTCCCGGTACCGGTGCCCGCCGCACGGCACCGGTGCCCGGCACGGACCGCTCACAGATGCGAGCCGAAGGCGTCACCGCTTCCCGACTCCTCCCGCCGTTCGGTGTACTCGCGCAGCTTCGCCCGGATCCGCTGGAGCGTCATCTCCACCTCTTCCCCGTTGCCGAAGCCGCTGGTGCCGAGCTGGTCCTCGAAGTGGAGGCCGACGAGCGTGCTGATGTGGTCGGAGGCGACGCGGAGCCGGAAGAACTGCTGCGTGGTCCAGTGCAGCACGGGCGCGGCCGGGAACCCGCCGGGTCCCGTGCCCGGCGCGGGCTGTCCCTGCCCGTTGTGTTCCGGGGGCTTGGGCATGGTGCGCCGGTCGCTGGCCGTGGCGAGCGACACCACGTCGCGGTAGGCGAACTCCTTGGTCTCGTCCTGGACGGTGAAGCCGGTCTCCATCTCCAGCAGACCCCGGTACATGCACAGGTGCCACTTGGTGAGGAAGAAGACGAAGATGTCGTAGTGGGTGGCGCGCAGGATGCCGTCGCGCCCGATCGCCATGCGGAAACCGGCCGGCGGGACGGGCGGCAACCCGAAGACGACGAGCGGCCCCGATCCCTCGTCGCCCTGCTCGGCCGCGGCTTCGTCCGCCCGGACCAGATTGAGGCGCGCGCGGCCGGTGCCGACGACGCTCTCCCGGCCCTCGACGTAGAGGAGCTGGTCCATCCAGCTGTCCGCCGGCTTGGGTTCGGCCCAGGCCCTGGCCTGCCGGTACCGCTTCAGCCGGGTGAGATGGGTGTGCGCGCCCTTCGCCCCGGCCACGATCCCGACGACGAGGAACCCTCCGGCTGCTCTGTCGGTCACCAGCGCGTACAAGAGGCACACCAGGCCCAGGGACCACACGATCACGGGTCCCCTGAGCCGGGGAGGCGGAGGTGTCGGGGTGAAGTAGCGGCGCACGTCGGCCGCGCGGGGGCTCAGTCCCGCGTACGGGTCGTTGGTCACGGTCGTCTCCTGCGATCCAGTCGTTGCCAGGTGGGCGACTCGGGCGTGGGGACCAGGTCGCAGATCTCGTCGGCGTGCCGGGGTGCGGTGTGGTCGGCGGACGGGCTCAGTTCGCCGGCGCGGGGCGGCCGGTCGCCCAGGCCGCGGCCGATGAAGCCGTCCTCCTTGAAGACGGCCCAGAGCGCGCGAAGGTGGGGTGTCGCGGCACCGGCTTCGTAGCTCTCCCGGAACCGCCGGTCGAGTCTGGGGAGTACGTCCACTACCGCTGTCTCCCGGGGGCGCCGCCCGCCGAAGGCGGTGAGCGCGGCGTAGTAGGCGATGTCGGAGTGCTCGGGTCCGAGGCTCAGCAGTGCGGCGAGCGAGGCGCGCGCCGTGGCGAAGTCCGGGGCGCGCCCGCCGCCGGGGCCACGCCGGTTGAGGGCCGCAGCGACGCGGGCGAGTGCCGGCGGAGGCCGCGTTCCGCCGCGGACCCGCTCGGCGACGTCCGGCGGGAGGCGGTCGCGGAGGGCCTGCGCCGGGATGCCGTAGGAGATGGCCTGACCCGGCTTGGCGTGGGTGGTCATCGCGACGACAAGTCCGGTCCGGTCGTCGACGACGGGGCCACCGCTGAAACCCTGCTGCACCGGTGTGCTGTGCGGTTCGGCCGAGGTGTACTGCAGCAACCCGCCGTCGAACCCGGCACCTTCCGCGACGACCCGGGTCCAGACGCCGGGACCGGTCGCCTCGTCCGCACGGCCGCCCCCTGCCGGTGCGCCGAAGCCCCGCGGGAAACCGAAGGCGAGCAGCGGTGTGGCGGTGGATGGCGGCGGGCCCGTCGCCAGTACGGCGGGCACCGCGTCGGGTAATCGGTGCGGCAGGGAGAGCACGGCGATGTCGCGGCTCATGTCGCCGGACCAGCCGGCCACGGGCACGGCGGCGGCCCGCGCGCCGCGTGTGCCGTGCGGGCCGCCGGCGGCGAGGTCGATCAGGACCTCGGCCGGGCTGTCTTCCTCGGCTATCACATGCGCGCAGGTCAGCGCCGTATCGGGCAGGATCAGAAACCCGGTGCCGAGCACGGCCCCGTCGGCGGAGCGGCGGACTCTCAGCCGCCAGGGCGCCGCCGGGCCGGGGAAGTCGCTCATGCGCGCGGTGCGGCCGGTGCGGCCGGTGTGCCGGGGGACGCGGACGCGCCCGGCGGTGCGGCCGCGTCCGCTGCTGCCGGTGGCGCGCCGGGGGAACGGTGCCAGGTCATTTCCACCGCGAGATTGCCCTCCACCGCGGTTTTCGCGATGACCGCTCCCGCCTCCGCGGTGAATTTCACCCCGAAGGACACCGTGATGTCGTCCGGGCCGAGCCGGTCCCGCAGTTGCGTCAGCGCCTCGCCGACCGCGTCGCGCACGGTGGCGAGACGCTCGGTGAAGTGGGTCGCCGAGTCCACGACCCCGTCCGCCCCGCGGCGCACCGGTGTGAGCCCGTCCGCGGGTTCACCCGTCTCCACGACGACGCCGCGGTCTCCCGCGAGTTCGAATCTGACCAGCTCTGTCATGCCGCCCTGCCCCCCGATCACACGGCCGGTCACCGGGCACAAGGGCGGGCCCGGGGCCCGGTGTGCCGTGACGGTGACCGCTGGATGTCCTCGGAGCGGGACGTGGCGGCGCACGGTGCGCCCCTCCCCGGGCGCCGTGGGCTCTGTCCGCTCCGTAATCGACTGGTACGGGAGTGTAGCGACGCGGCCCGGGCCCCGCGCCGGGTTCGCGTGCTTTTCCCCGTAGGGGTGGGTGCGGGAGGCGCCGGTACGGGAGGGCCGCGCCGTCCCCGGGACGGGGCGGGTCGGCGCGGAGGTGGCGGCTCAGTCCCGGCCGGTGGCCTCGCCGAGGACTTCACGCAGCTCGTCGGTGTGCTGTTCGACCAGCTCGGGGCGGCCGTGGTACTGCGCCGGAGTGTTGTGGAACAGCACCACCCGCCACACCCCGTTCCGGCTCTCGGCGACGAGCGACTGGACGGCGTTCGCGGCGGGGTTCGGCTCGGACCCGCCCGGCGGCACCATGCCCGCGACGGCCCGCAGCAGAACCGCTCCTCCGGCCAGCGACCGCACCTCGCGCACCTTCCACACGTACGACGCCGTGGGATGGTCCGCGAAGACCGGCGTCAGATGCTCCTCGACCTCCGAGCCGCGCACCTGGCTGCCGTCGAACCCGACCAGCGCGCCGTCCGGGGCGAACAGCGCCGCGTACGCGCGGGCGTCGCGCCGGTTCCAGGCCGCGAGCAGATCCTCGAACAGCGCCCGTACCGCCGTCTCCGGTTGCCGCGTGTGCTCACTCTCCTCGGACATGCGGCCATCATGGCATCGGCCGGTGCCGTCCCGCCCGGTGCCGTCTCACCCGGTGCCGTCTGCACGGGTCGGAGCCCCGCTCCCGCCGCCCGGCCGGCGGCCCGCGGCCTCGGCGCACGGGCCTCGGCGCACGGGCCTCGGCGCACGGCCGGTCCGGCGCGCCCGGCCGGCCGCCGGCCCACAATGGACGCGTGTCCGCCGTACTCCCGTCCTCCGCCGCCGTCTCGGCCCGCATGAGCCGCCAGGCCAGCCGGGACACCACTCCCGAGGTGGCCGTACGCCGTCTGCTGTACGCGGCCGGGTACCGCTACCGTCTGCACCGGAAGGTCCCGGGTCACCCGCGCCGCACGATCGACATCGCGTTCCCCGGGCCTCGGGTGGCCGTCTTCCTGGACGGCTGCTTCTGGCACGGCTGCCCGCAGCACGCCACCCACCCCAAGGCCAATGCCGACTGGTGGCGCCGGAAGCTGGACGGGAACATCGCCCGCGACCGGGAGACGAACCGGTGCCTGGCCGAGGCGGGCTGGACGGTGCTGCGCTTCTGGGAGCACGAGGACCCGGCGGCCGTGGCGGACCGGGTGGCGGCCGCGGTGATCACGGCCCGGCACCCGGCCCGTGCCGGTGGCGCCGCGGACGGCGCCGCACCCGGGGGCGCGGGGGCGACGCCGGGCGGCGTACAGGCGGCGAGGGGCGGCGTACAGGCGACGCCGGATGGCGCGTAGGCGCCGCCGCAGGGCCGTCGCGCGGGGTTCAGCCCGCGAGTGCGGCCGGCGTCGCGTCGAGGTCGGCGTCCTGCGACCGGTTGTGCGGCAGCTTGGCGAGGACCCGGGCCATGCCGCAGGTGTCGGTGAGCGCGGAGAAGACCAGACCGCCGGCGATCCCCGCGGACAGCAGCCGGGCGGCGGGCCACCGGCGTCCGGCGGCGAGCCCGACGAGCACGACGGAACCGGCGGTGAGGCGCACCTGGCGTTCCATGGCCCAGACGGTACGGCCGCCCCCGGACCGGTGGACGTCGTGGCCCTGCTCGCTCCAGGCGGCGGTGCCGCCGCTGAGGGTGGCGGCGGTTATGCCGTGCTCGGCGAGGCTCACGCAGGCCCGGGCGGAGCGGGCGCCGGAGGCGCACACGACGAGGAGGTCACCGCGTTCGGCGGCGGTCCGAAGGGCGGGGAGGGCCGCGTCGAGCCGGTCGAGGGGGACGTTGTGGGCACCGGGCACGTGGCCGGAGGCGTACTCGCCGGGGGTGCGGACGTCGATGACGGTCAGCTCGTGGAGCCGGGCGTGCGCCTGCTGGACGTCGAGGGCGGGGGTCGTGGTGGTGCTCATGCGGAAGGTGCCTTTCCGTACGGGGTGCCGGCCTCCGCAACGCTACCGCCTGCGATTTTCATTCCCCGGACTGTCATGCGCCCTTCACAACCACCACTCATCCGGCTCGCGGGAGAGGCCCCTCCGGCACCGTGACCGCGGGGATCGCGATGGCGCCGCCGGTCATCGCGAGGACGCCCCTTCGTGCACGAGTGCGGCCGGTGCCGGGCAATGGTCCGCCGCCCGGGACCGGCAGCGACCGGCCCGGTGCTGTACTGGCCTGCACACCCCACTCCCTGGAGCACAACGATGTCCGTCTCACGCTTCCGGTCCCGCTGGTGGCCGGCCGTCCTCGTGGCCGCCGTCGCGGCGGCCGCGGCCCCGTTCGCCGTCGATTTCACGGCGGGAGCGGCGCCCACCGCGGTGACGCTGCCGCCCGCGGGGGCGCCGTTCGACTATCAGATCAATGGCGGCTACACCCCGGCCGACGGGGTACGGGTCGTCACCCGCGACCGTGAGGACGTTCCGGCGGAGGTTCCGTACAACATCTGCTACGTCAACGCGTACCAGATCCAGCCCGAGGAGATCGGGGAGTGGGACGAGGACCTGCTGCTCCAGGACGCCGACGGCGAGGTCATCATCGACGAGGAGTGGGACGAGGCCCTCCTCGACATCAGCACCGAGGAGAAGCGGAAGGCCATCGCGGAGAAGGTGAACGGGTGGATCGACGGCTGCGCGGACACCGAGGAGAACGGCTTCCGCTTCCAGGCCGTCGAGCCCGACAACTTCGACAGCCATCTCCGCTCGGGCGGGCAGTTCGGTGAGGAGGAGGCCATCGCCTTCGCCCGGCTGATCACCGACCACGCGCACGAAGCGGGCCTGGCCGTCGGGCAGAAGAACGGCGCCGAACTGTCCGCCGAGCGCGACCGCACCGGGTTCGACTTCGCCATCGCCGAGCAGTGCGGGCAGTACACCGAGTGCGGGGAGTACACCGAGGTGTACGGCGACAACGTGATCGTGATCGAGTACAGCGCCGACGGCCTGGAGTCGGCCTGTGACGGCTTCGGCGACCGGCTGAGCATCGTGCAGCGTGACAAGTTCGTCGTCACCGACACCACGGACGGATACGTCCGCAAGACCTGCACGGACGTCACCTGAGCCCCGCGTGCAACGGGCCGCGGGCCACCGAGGAGCCCGCGGGCGGCAGCGCGACAGCGCGCCTCGGCACAACCCGGTGACAACCGCCGGAGGGCGGGCCTCCGCACAGCTCACCGACAGCCGCCGGACGGCAGTGGCCACCGGCCGGCAGTGGCCACCGGCCGGCGGCGGCCACCGGCCGGCGGCGGCCGGACGGCGACGGCCGGACGGCGACGGCCTCCGCGTCACCACCAGCAGCAGCCCGACGACGGTGACCACCGCGTCACCACCAACAGCAGCCCGACGGCGATGACCACCGCGTCACCACCAACAGCAGCCCGACGGCGATGACCACCGCGTCACCACCAACAGCAGCCCGACGGCGATGACCACCGCGTCACCACCAACAGCAGCCCGACGGCGATGACCACCGCGTAACCCAACAGCAGCCCGACTGCGGGCCCGTGGGCGGCCCGTCGAGCCGCCCGACGCGGCGGGCGTCCGACGGGGCGGGCCTACGGCGGGACGGGCGTCCGGGCGGGGCGGGCGTCCGGGCGGGGCGGGCCTACGGCGGCCGGAGACAGCACCACGACAGCGCCACCGGCCGCCGGGGAACGGGCCCGCGGTGCGGTCAGGCGGACCCGTCCCCCGGCCGGACGACGGCCAGACCGGCCCGTTCCGCGGCGTCGACCCCGTCGTCCACGGCGACGACGGACCGGTCGGCGGCGTCCAGCAGGGAGGCCGCGATCGCGGAGCGCAGACAGCCCGCGCAGTGCACCCACACCTGCCCGGGCGGCACCTCGCCGATGCGGTCGTGCAGTTCGTGGACCGGGATGTGCACGGAGCCGTCGATCCGGCCCGCGGCGCGCTCGGAGTCGCGGCGTACGTCCAGCAGGACCACCCCGGCGTCCGCCGGGCCGCCCCCGTGGGCAGCCCCGTCCTCCGGGGGCGGGCCGAGTTCGGCGAAGGCGGCGCGGGGAAAGGAGCGCGGCAGCTCGCCGTCGCGCAGCCAGGAGCGCGGGGAGCCGGTGGCCGCGGAGGCGGGCCGGTCGATGCCGACACGCACCAGCTCGCGCTGCGCGGCGGCCAGTTGCCCAGCGCTCTCGGCGAGCAGGGTGACGGGCTTGCCCCGGGGGACGAGCCAGGCGAGGTAGGTGGCGAGCTTGCCGTCGGCCTCGAAGTTGAACGACCCGGCGACGTGCCCCTCGGCGTAGGCGACACGGTCGCGCAGGTCCACCACCCACTCCCCCTCGGCCAGCCGCCGGGCGATCTCGCCCGCGTCGGCGTGCCGGGGCGGGGTGAGGTCGACGGGGGCGGCACCGGCGGCGTTGACGGGGCCGAGGTGGGCGTAGTGGGCCGGGATGTCGTCGAGCCCCGCGATCAGGTCCGCGACGAAGGTGTCGGCGTCCTTGACCAGGGCGTCGTTGCTCGCGCGTTCCTCGCCCACGGTGGTGGAGTCGCGGTCGACCTGCGCGGAGGAGCAGAAACTGCCGAAGCCGTGCGTGGGATGGACGGACACGTCGTCGCCGAGGGCGCCGGCGAGCCGGTGGGCCGAGGCGTGCTGGGCGCGGGCGAGCCCTTCGGTGAGCCGGGGCGCGACGAGGTCGGGGCGGCCGACGGTCCCGATGAGCAGCGAACCGCCGGTGAAGGCCGCGACCGCGCGGCCGTCCTCTTCCAGGACGTACGAGGTGTGGTGCGGGGTGTGCCCGGGGGTGGCGAGGGCGCGCAGCAGGAGCCGTTCGTCGACGGGCACGGTGTCGTCGTCGGCGACGGCATCCCGGGGGAACGACACCTCGGCGCCGTCCGGCAGGAGGTGGCGGGCCCCGGTGACACGGGCCAGTTCCGGACCGCCGCTGACGTAGTCGTTGTGCACGTGTGTCTCGACAACCCGGGCGATCCGCACCCCGCGCCGGGCGGCGACGGCGAGGACCCGGTCGATGTCGCGCTGCGGGTCGACCACGACGGCGGACTCGGGGCCCCCGGCCAGATAGCTGCGATTGCCGATCCCCTCGGACTCCACGGTGTCGACGAAGAACACGGCCGCGACTCCTTCCGCTGCGCTGGTGGGCGGGCTCGCACACCGGGTTCCCGGAGGGGTGCCCGTACACCGGGTGACCGGGCGGGGTGCCCGTACACCGGGTGCCCGTACACCGGGTGCCCGTACACCGGGTGCCCGTACACCGGGTGCCCGGACGGTCAGCCGCCCGGCCGCGCGGCCGCCCGCGTCCGGACGGCGGGTGCCGGCCCGGCGGGTGCGGGACCGGGGGTGCCCGGTGGCAGGTACTCGTCCACGGGGTTCCCGGTCGGCGGGTGCTCATACACCGCGTGCCCGGACGGCGGGGCGGGCCCGGCGTCCACGGCACACCGATGACGGCGGCTGGGGCGGCGGCTGTGCCCGCCGCCACGCCGGAGCCCTGCCCCGGAGCACCCGCCCGACCGGCGCGGCTCCCGCGCGCTCCGTCAGGGTGCCGCTTCCGTGACCGGCGAGCGGAAGGTGTCCGGCCGAGCGCGCACTGTATCCACCGATCGAGCCTTACGAGACGGGGAGGCCCGGCGTCGGAGACGGCACCGCGTCCCATGGGAGGTGTCCGGCACTGGTCGCCGCCCGCTTCTCACGGGATCACCGGCGGACTGGCCGGGCCCACCGGGACTGCCGGTGCGCCCGCCCGCTTCCGGCCCGCTTCCCGTCCGCTTCCCGTCCGCTTCCGGCCCGGTTCCAGTCCGGTTGCGGCCCGCTTCCGGCCCGGTTCCAGTCCCCTCCCGGTCCGCTTCCGGCCCGGCAGCGGCATCGTGCCGGGGACCGGCGGCACGGCCGTGGGCGGCCCGCTCCCCGGGAGGCGTTGCTAGAGGAGATCCGAGAGGGCGGCGGCCAGGGCCTCGCCGGTGTGCTGGACGGCGGTGCCCGCGACGAGCGCCGGGAGGGAGCGGGCCGCCACGCGCAGGGCGGAGGCGTTGCCCGCGGGGTCCGCGAGGGAGTCGTCCACGAGAGCTGCGTGCTCTCGCAGGATCTGCGGATCGTTCAGGTGCGCGGCATGGTGTTCGACGTCGGCACGGAAGGCGGCGAGCAGTGCCACCACGGCATCGGGGGAGTTCGCGCCCTGGCCGGTGCCGGTCTGGTTGACATGGGAGAGGCGGCGGCCGACAGCGTTCTGGACGGTGCCGCTGTTGGCCCCGCCGATGCTGATGCCGGTGCCGGGGTTCGTTCCGCGCTCCGGTCCGGGGGCCGGTTCGTGACCGCGTTCCGGTTCGGGGGCCTGGCGTGAGGGGTTCGACCGCATCGTTACCGTCTCCTGGTTCTCGACAGATTGGCCGGTACGGATGACGTGCCCGCCGGTGATGCTCTGGATCGGCGCGTTGTTGTCCCCGAAGACCTGGATGTTGTTGATCACGGTCTGGGCCTCGTCGCTGAATGTCTCCGCCAGGACCCCGTGTTCCTCGAGGAAGCTCTCCGTGGCGCGAAGGACACACCACCGCATCAGCACCACGTACTGGTCGGCGTCGTCCCTCTGGTGCAGATCCGTCACTTCCGGCAGGGCGAAGCGCTCCCGCAAGCTCACCGGCTCGGCCTCGGGCTGCGGAACGGCCGAACCTCTGAACCCCGCCTTCCGCATCCTCGTCCACACGTCGTACCCCAGGACGGCCGCACCCCGGATCCCGGTCACGGCGCTCAATCCGGTCTGCCCGGCCGGTACGAGCGCCGGGTGAAGCGGCGCCATGACCTGGGGCCGCAGGACGAGCCGCAGCTGACCGCCCTGAAAGGCGGTGTGGACGAAGAGGCTGACCACGAGCTGCCCGTGCCGGCTGACGCACTGGGCCAGCAGGTGTTCCCGTTCGCCGGAGGAGCGGGCGCCGCCCGGAGGCTCGGCGGCCGGGGCACCTGCCCGAACGCGCTCCAGCCACGAATCGGCGGGCATCGCGACCACCCGTGCCACGGAAATCCCGGGGAGCGAGCCGGTGCCGTGGCCGCCCTCGCCGCCGAGCGCGGAGAGTTCGCCGCCGATGTGCTCCAGCAGCGCCGCCTCACCCGGCGGGCGGGGCCGTTGTCCCGGCTGTTCCGAGCGCAGAGCCAGCCGGATGTCGACGGCATCGCGCACATCCCGGCCCGCCCCGACGAACCGCCCCTTGTCGTCGTACGGCAGCCCCGCGTCGGGCCGGTTGGTGATCGCGGTGATACGGCGTGCGGCGAACGGCCCGATCAGGGGCAGCCCGTTCCCGGGGTCCGCGCTTCGCCGGAGCGCGGATCCGGCGGCCAGCGCCACGGCATGGTCCAGGGCGTACACCACGGCCAGCGCGACGTACACGATCGGTGGCAGGACCAGCAGTTGCAACCGCGGTTCCGCCGACAGGTCCGCCAACAGCGCGAACACCCACGGTGCCGCGAGGGCCGCCGCGATCCAGCCGCCCCCGGACGGCCCGAGCACCCACGCCAGGGCCACCGCGGAGCCCCACACCAGGGCGCCGTACGGCAGCCACACGACGATCACAGCGAGGACGATCAGCACGACGAGGCGGCGTACCAGCCTGATGCGGTGCGCCCGCAGGCTGTGCGCGACCACCGGCCCGAGGTCGAAGCCGTAGGAGGGGAGGTGTCCTGCGGTTCCGTGCAGCACACGGTTCACCACCCAGCGGGCGGCGGCTTCGCCCAACGGCGGGCAACTGTTCCCGGGAGCGGCGGCCTTGGCGCGGGTGGCCGTCGGAGGGCGGGCGTAAACGGCGGCGCACAACCGCCGGGTCGCGTCCTCCGCGTGTGCTGCACGCTCCGCCGGGTCCTCGACGGCATCAGCACGCAAGCCTGACAACCGCCGCATGATCGCCCCCGCCCTCGTCGGCTTCCGAAGGCATCTTCACCCAACGGAGCGGAGCGCACCAGAGCGCCCTGGTCGGCGTGAGTGGCGGCTTGGGGCGGCGGGGTGCGGCGGGGTGCGGCTTGGTCCGGCTGGGTTCGGCCCGAGCGTCTCAGGACTCGGCTCGCTGTGCGGGGCTGGGCCTTGGCCGTGCAGTTCCGGCCTGCCGGTGCCGGTGCGGCTTCACCGTGCAGTTCCGGCCCGCCAGTGCCGGTCAGGCTTTGCCGTGCAGGTCGGTCCAGCTGTGCAGACGGACCGGGCCGCCGCGATGCAACCGCCACCGCCGTGCCACCGTGCCGAGGTCCCCCTACAACTTCCCCCAGTGCGCGTGGGACCCGAAGAGACCGGCACCGCCCAGGAGCAGCAGAGCCGCCCCCGCGGAGAAGCTGTAGGAGGCGACCGGCCATGCGGCGCGCTGAGCCGGCGTTTCGGGCTGCACCCCGTAGCCGTGCTCACGGCCGATCTCCTCGATCAGCCGTTCGACAGCACGCCGGTCCGCCTCGCTCAGGCCACCGCCCTCGGCGGCGAGGGAGCGCGACAACTCCACGATCCGGCCGATCTCGGGGGCGGAGAACGCGCCGACGGGCCGCACCCGGCCCGGACCGGTGCCGTCGTCGTACGGCAATCCGCCCGGCCTGCACCGCAACACCTCGCCCGAGTCCTCAGCGAGGAAGAGAACCGCGTCCTCGGACTCCGACGAGCCGTGGCATCCCGTACCGGGCGACGAGAACTCCATCCGGTACGGCGACTCGGGCGGCCTGGTCACAAGATGGACCACGAGCGCCACCGCCGCGACGAGAACCCCGGCCGCGCCGAGACAGCACAAGACGGTCATGTTTCTCCTGAAACGCCGCTCACCTGCCTCGATTTGCGGGACGGACTTGTCGGCTGAGCCCGGCACATATCCCCCAGAGACGTTCCGTCCGGGCAGCGGAAACGCCGCCCCCCACGCATCATCCGGCACCAGGGCCCGCAGGAGCCAGGGCACGACGTCCGGCCACGGCACCTCTGGTTCTCCGGGGCGGCCGACCGCCCTGGCCGCCCCGACCGGCGCGGCCGCGCGACCGGGCCGACGGACGCACGGCGGGCCGGCGCCGAGGCGGGCATCCCGAGGCGGGCGCCCCAAGACCGGTGTCCGAGACCGGTGTCCCGAGACCGGTGTCCCGAGACCGGTTGTGCGGCAGCCCGTCCCGCTGTCGGCTGCGTGTAATACGGTTCCCTTCACGATTCCCCCACAGTCGTCCCATCCGCACCCGCCCCCCACCCGGACAGAGCTAGGCAGTGCCCATGACCGACTGGAAGTTCGACGTCCCCACCACCGGCAGCAAGCACCTCCCGCCGGACGCGCGCTATGTGGAGGCGCTGAGCAGCCAGGGGTACGACTTCGAGACGGCCGTCACCGACCTCGTGGACAACTCCGTCGACGCCGGCGCCAAGGACGTCGTCATCCACTTCCTCCGCGACGGCGACCGGCTCGTGTCCCTCCTCGTGGTGGACGACGGCCGGGGCATGGACGAGGAGGCTCTCGACATCGCCATGACCGTCGGCGGCCGCAGGGACTACGACGACAAGGCCCTCGGCATGTTCGGCACGGGTCTCAAGTCCGCCTCCCTGTCGCACGCCGAGGCCGTGACCGTCGTGTCCACCACCAAGCGCACCCGCACCGTCGGCCGCCGCTGGCTGATGGAGCACGCGAGGGCCGGCTTCCAGTGCGACATCGTGGACGCCGACTACGCCCAGACGCTGATCGACCGCTACGCCCAGCGCCCCATCGTCTGGCAGGGGACCGTGGTCCGCTGGGACGGCGTCAAGGACTTCCCGCTGCACGGCGGGGGCGGCCAGACCGACCGCTATCTGCACCGGACGATCAACAAACTCGGCCTTCACCTCGGTCTGTACCTGCACCGTTTTCTCGCCCGGCCGGACTTCAACATCACGATCGCGGTCGAGGACGTGCGGACCGGCACCGTCTATCTGGACTTCGGCGTCGAGCCGCTGAACCCCTTCGGGTATCCGGTCACGGGCAGCGCCGACTATCCGCGTACCTTCACCGCACCCGTCGAGGGCCTCACCGACCTCCCCCTCACCGCGCACATCTGGCCCGCGAAGTCGAATGTCGACGAGTACAAGGCGGTCGGCTCCGTCATCGACCGCCAGGGCTTCTACTTCTACCGCAACGACCGGCTCGTCCAGGCAGGCGGCTGGAACAACTTCCGCCAGCCCGAGCAGCACCTCTCCCTGGCCCGGGTCGCCGTGGACCTGCCGGCGAAGCCGGGCGACGTCTTCCGGCTCACGGTGAAGAAGTCGGGGGTGGAGACCTCGCCCGGGTTCACCACCGCGCTGGAGCAGGCCACGGACGGCGACGGCAGACCGTTCACCGACTTCCTCGCCGCCGCCGACACCGTCTACCGCACCGCGCGCAAGCGCTCGGGCACCACCCGCAAGCCGGTGATCCCGCCGGGCAGGGGCATCGCCCCGGAGGTGCGGCAGACCATCGAGGAGGAGCTGCCGCTCCAGCCGTACGAGGACCCGGTCGCCGTCCGCTGGCAGAAGCTCGACAACGACCTCTTCTTCGAGCTGGACCGGGAGGACCGCACGATCATCCTCAACCAGCACTACCGGGCCGCGATCCTCGGCGGCAGGCGCGGCGGGCTCAACGACGCGCCCCTGCTGAAGTCCCTGATGTATCTGCTGCTGCACAAGGTGTTCGAGTCGGAGTACGCCGGCCCGCGCGAGAAGGACAACCTCCAGCTGTGGCAGTCGGTCCTGGTCTCCGCGGCCCGCAGCGAACTCGACCGGGTGGGTGACGATGACGACTGAACCGCCGATACCGCCGCAGCCCGCCCGCGGCGACGCGGACGGGCAGCCGTTCGTCTCGTGGCACCGCGTCGAGGAGTTCATCGGCTCCGGACGGAGTGTCCGCATCCCCCTGCACGCGCCCGGCACCCGTCGGGTCGAGTACGTGGTGCAGGGCGGCTCGGCGGAGTTGCAGCTGGAGCTCGCCGGGAAGCACCGGGCGCCGCGTTCCCCGCTGCCGGTGATAAGGATCGAGGAGATCGCGCACGACGGTCTGCGCATGGCCCGGCTCCGGCTGACCCGGGAGAGTCTGCTCCGCGACTTCCACGACCTGCTGAACGCGGTGACGGACCGCGTCGTGGTGCACGGCCGGACCGCGAACCAGGCGTTCACCGAGACCGTGCGGGCCTGGAGCGCCCTGCTCGAACGGCCCCGGACACCGAGCACGGAGAGACGCATCGGCCTGCTCGGCGAACTGATGGTGCTGACGTCCGTCGCCGCCGGGCACAGCTGGGGATACGCCGTCGAGGCGTGGAAGGGCCCCGAGGGCGAGGAGCACGACTTCGGGCTGGCCGCGTGTGACGCCGAGGTCAAGACCACCGCGTCCGAGCGGCGTCACCACACGGTCCAGGGCCTGCGTCAGCTCAGCGCGAGCCCCGGCCGGCCGCTGTGGCTGGTCTCCGTACAGCTGACGCGGGGCGGCGCCAACGGCCGGACGCTCGCGGACTGCGTCCACGCCGTACGGGAACGGCTCACCGACGAGGCGCCGGACCGGGCGGAGGGCTTCGACCGACGGCTGGCGGCGCTCGGCTGGTCCGCCGGGCAGCCGGACGACGAGCGGTGGTCGCTCCGTACGGAACCGCTGGTCTTCCCCGTGGACGAGGAATTCCCGCGGCTGCACGAGGGCATGTTCTCCGCGCTGCCGGAAGCGGCCCGTACGCACGTCGAGGACGTCACGTACCGGCTCGACCTGTCGGGTCTGGCACCGGGCACGGAGCCACCGGCCGCGCTGACCGCCCTCCGCCTGCCCTGAACCATCCACCACACCGCGCCGCCGCACCCGCCGGCCCGCGCCGCCGGCACCGCACCGCACCCGTGCCACAGACACCGAGGACCCGATGACCACCGAAGACAACACCCCGCACGCGGATCTCCTGCTGCTGCACGAAGCGGCACTGGCCGGCATGCAAACCCTCGGCCCGGCCCCGCTTTCCGCCACCCTGGAATTCTTCGCCACCCAGCAGGGCCTCGGCGGGACCGACCTCTCCCAGGCCGCGCTGAGGGACGCGCTGACGACGGCGCACAGCGACCACGCCCTGCTGTGGCTGTGGCGCAAGAAGCTCGCCGACTGGGACTTCCGTACGGACGCCAAGTGGACCGGCACCGAGCCGCGCACGGACGCCCGGCGCGCCGCGATCCACGACAAGCTCGGCTTCGAGCCCGAGACGCGCAAGGTCGTCGACGACCTGATCCCCGTCTCAAGACTCAGCGGCCCGGTCGTCATCAGCAAGGAGTTCACGCCCTGGCGGGCGGCGCGGTCGCAGCAGGGACACGACTGGTACTGGCCGAAGTACGCCGGTCTCCTGGCCACCAGGCCGTCCTGGGACGCCGAGGCGATCGCGAACCTCGACGAGGCGGCCGAACGCGTCGTCGAACGCCTTGCGGACCCGACCGCGGAGCAGCCGTACCAGTCGCGCGGCCTGGTCGTCGGCTACGTCCAGTCGGGCAAGACGGCCAACTTCACCGGTGTCGTCGCCAAGGCCGTCGACGCGGGCTACCGGCTGGTCATCGTCCTCGGCGGCACCCTCAACCTCCTCCGCGCCCAGACGCAGCGCCGGCTGGACATGGAACTCGTCGGCCGCGAGAACATCCTGCGCAACGCGAGCGAGGTCGAGTCGGACTACGCGGACGACGAGGACTGGGTGCGCGACAAGTTCCTGCGCCACGGCGGCCGGCCGTCCACGATGGGCGCGTTCGACATCATCCGGCTCACCACCCGCGACAACGACTACAAGCCCCTGGCCCAGGGCATCGGCGAGCTGGAGATCGAGAAGCGCGAGCAGACGCTGCCGCTGTACCACCCGCGCAACCTGCACCACAGCGCGGCCCGGCTGATGGTCGTCAAGAAGAACAAGATGGTGCTGGGCAAGCTGGTCAAGGACCTGAGGAGGATCGGGCCGCTGCTGGGCGAGATCCCGGTCCTGATCATCGACGACGAGTCGGACGAGGCCTCGCCCAACACGACGAGCCCGAACAAGCCGGACGCCAACCGGACAGCGATCAACGAGAAGATCTCCGAACTGCTGAGGCTGATGCCGCGCGCCCAGTACGTCGGCTACACGGCGACCCCGTTCGCGAACGTCTTCATCGACCCCAGCGACACCGAGGACATCTTCCCCCGCGACTTCATCATCTCCCTGGACCGGCCGGCCGAGTACATGGGCGTCCAGGAGTTCCACGACCTCGACTCCGAGATCCCGCCGCAGGAGCGCACCGTCGCGAACTCGCAGGAGAAGGCGCACGTCCGCGACGTCCGCCCGACGGACGAGGAGGACGACAGCAGCCTGCGCGAGGCGATGGACATGTTCGTCCTGACGGCGGCGATGAAGGTGTACCGGGAGTGCGCGGGCCCGGTGCCGCTCGGGGTGGGCCACTTCCGGCACCACACCATGCTGGTCCACGAGTCCCGGCTCCAGCTCGACCACCGCGAGCTGCGCGGCAGGCTGCTCAAGCTGTGGCACGAGGGCGGCTACGCGGGCGCCGCCGGCCACGAACGGCTCCGGCAGCTTTTCGAGTCCGACGTGGCCCCCGTCTCGGCGGCCCGCGCCGACGGCTACGCCGTACCGGCGTCCTTCGAGGAGCTGGCCCCCCACATCGGCGCGGCCTGGATGCGCATCGGCGGCAACGAGAACCCCGTCATCGTCGTCAACGGCGACAAGGACATCGAGCGCGGCGAGGCCGACTTCGACCGGCGGGGCATCTGGAAGATCCTGGTCGGCGGCCAGAAGTTGTCCCGCGGCTACACGGTCGAGGGTCTGACCGTCACGTACTACCGGCGGAGCGCGGGCAACGCCTCGACCATGATGCAGATGGGCCGCTGGTTCGGCTTCCGCAGGGGTTACCGGGACCTGGTCCGCCTGTACGTCGGCCGGGAGGAGACCTTCGGCAAGAAGGACGTCGACCTGTACGAGGCGTTCGAGGCGATCTGCCGCGACGAGGAGACCTTCCGCAACCAGCTCGAGCAGTACGCGGTGATGGTCGACGGCAGGCCCCAGATCACTCCGGCCCAGGTGCCGCCCCTGGTCTCCCAGCATCTGCCGTGGCTGAAGCCGACGAGCCGGAACAAGATGTACAACGCCGAACTGGTGGAGATCCGCTCACCGGGCCAGCCGGTCGAACCCGCGTCCTACCCCACCAGCGCGGCAGCCATCCGCCGTAACACGGAGCGCTGGCGCCCCGTACTCGAAGCGCTGGGCAGCACACCTACAACTTTCACGAATCCCCCGGACAGATCCAGCCGGCTTCCTCGCAGTTTTGCGGCCTGCACAGGCGTTGTCAGCCACAACGATCTCATGAGCGTCCTGGGCCAGCTGGAGTGGAGCCGACCGGAGAACTTCCGCCCGCATCTCACGTACCTCAGCCAGCTCGACGGCACCCTCGCCAAGGTTGATGACTGGCTGATCGTGGCACCGCAACTGGAGTCACCCGGCCGGGTCCGGGCCACGATTGCGGGCTCTCTGCCGCTTTCCCTCGTCCAGCGAAGCCGGCAGCGCGGCAAGGACTCCTTCGGCCGCATCGCCGGCCTGGAGCACCAGATCGCCGCAAAACGCATGGTCAGCAGGGCATCCAGTTCGGTAGCAGCCGACGAGAACAATGAGCAGCTCATCGGTTCCCGCAGCGGCATCGTCCTGCTCTACCCGGTCGTCGACAGTGACAAGTTCCGCACCGTCGAAGAGGCGGCACCTGGCAGCATCGCGGACCCGGGAAGCGTGATCATGGCCTTCAGCCTCATCCCGCCCAAGACAGCCATCGACTCAACTCGCCGGCTGGTCCGCTTCCGCACCAAGACCTCTGCAGACACCGCGATCATTGACCTTCCTGCCTGACTCACACTCCCTTGCGCGACGAAAGCAGGTCAGCCCTCCGTGAGCCTCGAAGACGACGGACTCTTCTCGATGGACCAGCCCACTCCAGAACCAGTCCACACAACCGCGACCAACGACAGAAACCTCCAAGAAGTAATCCACTGGTTCAAAAGGCAGAAGAATATTGCAGAGCGCTTCGGGGGCATCTTTCGGCAGGCGTTCGATGAAGTCCTCGACGGCCCGCGGACTGGGCGGTTCAACGTCGAGGACCTGGAGAAGACAGAGAAGACCTACCTGGGAACCAAGGTTGAAATTCTGGTGCGCGCAGAATTTTCCCTGGACCGCGGCCGCCCGATGGACTACTCGGTAGCGGGCCACCAGGTGGACTCAAAGTTTACGGTACGAAGCAATTGGACGATTCCCCAGGAGGCCATTGGGCACATATGCCTCCTGATGTCAGCAGATGATGCGAGTTCTCAGTTCAAGGTCGGATTGCTGCGCATCAGCGATACGAACCTGAACCCCGGAAGAAACAGAGACGGAAAGCGAGGAATTTCCCGCAGCGGCAGGGATGAGACGCATTGGCTCGTTCCCTCAGGGACTCTCCCCAAGAACATTCTGATGCAGCTCAGCCAGAGCGAAAGGACAGCCATCTTTCGCCACTCCGGCGGGCAGGGCAGAACCAACGAACTGTTTCGGGTGGCCCAACGAGAACTGATCGACAGAAAAACCCTGCTGACGGTCGCGCAGCAGGCAGACAGCCCTAAACGAGTACGGGATGCCCGGATCCATTTGCGCAACGAAGGCATCCTGATTCTCGGCCACCAAGAAAATCATCCCGCTATCGCCCGAGCCTTGGGACTGCCGATACCAAAAAAGGGATCCTGGGTATCTGCCAGAGTGATCCCCATGAACCCTGATCACCCTTCAAACTCCGCTCACGCTGTAATTGGCGGCACCTCTTACATTCTCGCTCCGGACGAAGCGCCGCCCGAACACGGACCCCTGTCATACTAGTTGCCATGCAAGACCAGCAGCCGGACGAACCGCACCTGCAGGACACCTGGCAGGCGCCCCCGGGTTCTTGGGCATCGTCAGCCGCGAACCGCCGGAACATGCAGGCGATCCGCAGCCGCGACACCAAGCCCGAGCAGACGATCCGCCGGCTCGTGCACGCCCAAGGCCTCCGGTACCGAGTCTGCGCCAGGCCGCTTCCCGACCTTCGCCGGACGGCAGACATGGTTTTCCGTCCGGCGAAGGTCGCGGTGTTCATTGACGGCTGCTATTGGCACGGCTGCCCTGAGCACTACGTGTCGCCGAAGACCAATCCCGGCTACTGGTCGGACAAGGTGGCCAGGAACGTGGCCCGTGACCGTGACACAGACGCACGTCTCCACGAGGCCGGCTGGACCGTGCTGCGTTTCTGGGAGCACGAGTCAGCTGACGACTGCGCCCTCAAGATCGCCGCTACAGTTGCCGCTCTCCGCGGGCGCCGGGCCCGCGGGAGAGGGTAGCTCAAAGAGGGCGTCACTCTGGTGAGCAGCCTCCGCCTTGGCGCCTGCCTCCAGCGCTGCAATGATCTGCTCGCCGACAGCCTGTGCAACAGGCGGCGGAAATGCATTTCCCACCTGACGGTAGGCAGCGGTTTTCTTGCCTGTGAACTCCCAGTCGGACGGGAATCCCTGGATTATCGCCGCCTGGCTCACCGTAAGCTTCGGCCCCCGGGGGCCGAACAAATCCCTCTCGGGGTCCGTCATTTCTTCGGGCTCGTTGGCGACACCCATACCATCGATCCCCAGAGCTGCCCAGGCGTTCTTGGCCCTCGTCGGGCCCAGGTCTGCCCCACCATGCTTCTTTGATCCACCGACAAGAGTCGGCGCAACGGTGCCCTTCTTAGCTTCCTTGAGCCATTTCTTATACGTGACATCCGCTCTCGGGTCACCGCTGGCTTTGAACCGCTTCCTCATCGAAGGAGCCAGCGCCTTGGCCACGGTGAAAAGCTCCTCATGCTCCGGAGGCTGCCACGTCAAGTGCTGCGCGTACTGCTCACGCATTGCAACGAGAATGGCCCGGGGGCGCAGTTGCGGGACCCCGTAATCACATGCCTCCAGGACCCTCCAGTAACAGATGACGTAACCAGCCCTGTGCAACTGCTGCTGAATTTCTTCCCGGTACTCACGGAATTTTTCCGGCGGCTCCAGAAGCCCTCGGACATTCTCAATCATCACAGCCTTCGGCTGCAATTCCTCAACCATTCTCAGCATGGCCGGGAAGAGATCGCGTTCGTCATCACGGCCGAGTTGCTTGCCGGCCGCCGAAAAGGGCGGACACGGAACACCGCCGGCCAGCAGGTCCAACTGGCCCGGAGCGAGATTCAGCTCACGGGGGTCGAAGTCGTTCAGGTCTTCCTGCAGCACTCTGCACCCTTGCCAGTCGGGATGGCTGCCGACATTTGCGCTGAGTGTGGAGCATGCATGCTGATCGATCTCGATGAGTGCAAGGTGCTTGAACCCTGCCTTGTGGAGACCGACTGCCTGTCCGCCTGCTCCGGCACAGATCTCCACCGAGGTGAACTTGGACTCGGTGCGGGTCATGCACCCTCCTTCCAGACTTGCCACGGCAGGCACTCGTTGCAACCCGCCCTCACAGAGGGTGACAGGCACCACTGACATCTCGATCTCACACAGTGTGCGCTACGACTCGACACGCTCAGACCACCCACACACCACGACGAACACTCATACGATATTGCCTATGCTCCGGAGCCCTGCATGGACCTGGGACGAGCTGATGCTCGCCTGTGCCTTGGTCGTCGACAACGGTTGGCACGAACTCCGGGAGGGGGACCGCAGCGTCCGGGAACTTTCCGACCTGCTCCGGTCCCTTCCCGTCCACCACTCCGAAGCCCGCAACCTTCCGGGCTTCCGGTCGGCCGGCAGTGTCAGCCGCAAAACCACCGACCTGGCCACAAACCACCCAGGCTACCGAGGCCGGGCGACCAAGGGCGGCCGGCTGGACAGGGTCGTGATCGACGCCTTCCTCCAGCAGCCCGACGAGATGGCCAAGTCGGCAAGAGCGATCGAAGAAGGACTCAGGTCCGGCGCGCTCCAGCAGATCCCCGAGCAACCCGAGGAGGTGACAGAAGACGGGATCACGGCTCTCGAAGGCCGCCTCCTCGCCCGCTGGGCCATCTCGCGGGAGCGTGACGCCGGGCTCCGGGCAAGGAAGGTCAAGAGCGTCCTGGCTCTCGGGAAGCCGATTCGGTGCGAGGTGTGCACCTTCGACTTTCAGCGGTTCTACGGGGAACTCGGCGACGGCTACATCGAGGTTCACCACACGCTCCCCCTCCACGTCTCCGGGCCTCGAGAGACCCAGCTCAAGGACCTCTCGCTCGTGTGCTCCAACTGCCACCGCATGTGCCACAGGGGGCACCTCGGGAAATCCTGGCGTACTCCGGCCGACCTCCGTGCCGAGCTGCAGAAAGCGGGGCAGGTGCTCCGCACCCAGTGACTGTCTCCACCTCGCAGCGCGCATCACGCGACAAATTCCGGGCGTGCCGTGCCGCCGGCTCGCACCGGAACAGGACCCCGGTGGCCGCCACCCGGCGTTCCCGCGCCGAACTCGCACCACACCACCTTCCCGAAGAAGGTCAGAGCCGCGCCGCTCTCATCGGCCAGCACGGCCACCAGGCGGAGGCCCCGCCCGCGCTCGCTGTCGCCATCAGTGCTCACCACCGCAGGCAGCGTGCGGCCCTCGTCGTGCATCTCGATACGGAGCCGGGCAGCAGCCACCTCCATGACGAGGGCCGCCACAGCACCCTCGCCAACGTGCTGCACGACATTGGCGGCGAGTTCGCTCACGGCAAGCTGAGTCTTGTCCAGCAGTGCCGGCAGCCGCCACTGGGCCAGCTGTGACGCCGCTGCCCTCCGAAGGCCGCGCACCTCGGACGCATAGGCCGTGAACGGCACTACACAGCGAGGCCCGGGGCCGACGATGCCAGAACCAAGCATGGATTGGTCTCCCTCCCGCGCGACACCAGCACACTGCAGTCGTATCCGGGTGACTGCGCTGTGTAGCGCTGCCGAGAAGCATGGCACCGAGAATTCTCGTCACGTAACTTCTCACACAGAGGCCACCCGATCGGATGAACGCGGTGGCCCTCAGATTTCCTCAGGCCATAGCCTGCTGGCGCCATCCACGAACGCGGACCGCCAAAGGGGAGGGATCCATTGGCAGCCAGGGCCACCACACGGCGCCGCCAACTCGGCACCACCATGCGCAAGCTCCGGGGCCGCACCGGTATGACGCTGGAGGAAGCCGGCGCGCTGGTCGGTGTATCCAAGGCCACCATCAGCCGGTACGAGACTCAGGAAGGGCCGGTCAAGTGGCTTGTCGTGGAGGCACTGTGCCGTGAGTACGGTGCCAGCGACGCCGAACGGCAAGCGATCGTGGCCCTGGCCAAAGACGCCAAGCAGCAAAACTGGTGGCATTCTTTCGCCGACTACTTGCCGGAGAGCGCAAACCTGCTCCTCACCTTGGAGGACGAGGCGGTACGGGAGGACCACTTCGCGTGCGTCTACGTCCCAGGGCTCCTGCAGACCCGCCGCTACGCCGAAGCCGTGCAGCACGCCTCCGAAATGCGCCGTCCGCCCGAGGAGATCGAGCAGCTGGTTGATCTCCGCATGAAGCGGCAGCAGATCCTGGCCCGCAAGCAGCCGCCGCACCTCTGGGTGATTCTCGACGAGTCCGTGCTGCGTCGCGTCGTCGGCTCCAGGGAGGTCATGCGCGAGCAGTTGACGCACTTGCTGGAGTCCAACAAGTCACAGAACATCACCCTCCAAGTGCTGCCCTTCGCCCAGGGCGCGCACTCCGCTGCCAAGGGCAGCTTCGTGATCCTCGGTGCCGCAGAACCCTCTCTGGACGTCGTGTACGCGGAGACCCATGTGGCATCACTCTTCATGGAGAAGGAGGAGGAACTGGCCCAGTACCGGCTTGCCTTTGACTACCTGCGGGCCCAAGCATTGGACATGGCCGCCTCTTCGGCCTTCATCGAAGAATCTCGCAGGGAGATGTGATGCGCTCAGGCATGAACCAGTCCGGCATACCGGACAAAGCCTGGTTCAAGTCGTCGTACAGCAGTTCCGGCGCTACTGAATGCGTCGAAGCAGCACCGTTCGAGCATGGAATGGCCGTACGCGACTCCAAGGTGCCACTGGGCGGCAAAATCTGCGTGAGTGACGGAGCTTGGGCGGATTTCACGCGGGGGATACAGGCCGGACACTTTTCCCTGGGGCGTGAACTTGCCGCGTGAACTTGCCTGCTGAAGCAAGACCTGATGAGCCTCAAGGGTGCGAATGAACCACCATGCTCCCGGGTGCTTCCGGTCCACGGCGGCCGATTCCGCTTGCTGCAGACGAATGCCACTTCGCCAATCCGGTTCCCGACAGAATTCCTGATCCGCAAGTTAGCATCCGGGGTGTTCGCGGCCCAATGCGTGCGCCAGGTACAGAAGGCGAGCCTGTGCCCGCGACGCACCGGGGTGCAGGATCTGACAACTTCGCGGTATCAACCGAGTGGGCGGGTCCCACGGCGGACCCCCTGCCGCTCTCGGGAACCAGCGTTGGACAGTGCTCAACTACGGACGGCCCAGCGCTGGACGATCAGCGCACCCTGATGGGCATGCGGGTCGTGCCGGGGATGTACGGGCGCAGCCGCCGTCCCGGAAGCGTGTGACCGCCAACTGGCGTGACAGCAAGTTTTCGTGCGCCTCTCCGGATTTCACGGCCACGTTGAATGAGACGCAGAATCGTGGCGCCCAAACCCTATGACTACACAGGTACTCGGCGCGCCGCACGCCGCCGATGCTGGGAGCGCACCGAGCCCGACCGGGACAACGAAACCGTCCGCGCGGCGCCCGTCCGGCTGACCGGTACGGCGGCGAAGAGTGAAGGAAACGGACTCCATGAACGCAAGCAAACGCATTGCCCTGGTGACCGCAACGCTCGCACTGACAGGCGGAGTGTTCAGCACTCCGGCCTCCGCGGACTCCGCATCCGCAACGGCATCGCAGGAGATCAGCGCCGCCGCGTACACATGTGACGTCGAACGGAGCGGCAACACCTACCAGGCCGGTTACTACAGCGGCAGAACGATCACCCCGTCCACCCGGAGCGTCTCCGCTGCGGGAATTGAGGCCCAGTGCATTCTCAAGCACCGGGGGTACGACCCGGGCACGGTCGACGGCGTTTTCGGGCCCAACTCCCAGGCCGCGATGAAGGAACTCCAGAGGGACGTCAACGACTCCGGCGCGGGCCTGGTCGTGGACGGTCTGCCGGGTCCCAAGTCCTGGGGCTGGCTGCGCGTGTTCGGCTGGTGAGGACCCACGGATTTCCGCGCCGCAGGGTGCGGGCACAGCCCTTCCGCCACGGCCGCCGAACCGGCCGTGGCGCAGCACCAGACGCGCCCTGGTTCGTACCGGTGCACCGG
>NZ_WHPN01000402.1:41373-45914 GCF_009735685.1 Streptomyces lycii
GGGCGCGGCCGTTGCCGCCTGTGGGCTACGACGACGGCAGCCGTCAGCGTCTTACCAGGGGTCGTTCGCGTACCACCGCAGCCAGGGCCAGCTCTGCGGGCCGGGCAGGCCGTCGACGCTGAGCCCGGCGCCGTACTCCCGGTTCACCATCGCCTGGAAGTTGCGCATGGCCCGCTTGGAGTTGGTGCCGAAGATGCCGTCGATCGTGCCCGGGTTGTACCCCGTGCGCAGCAACAGGCACTGCGCCTCAATGCCGGCGTTGCTGACGCCGCCGGCCGACGGTGTGACCGAGTTGCCCGAGTAGTAACCCGCGTAGAAGTAACCCCCGGACGACCTGTAGTTGCACCGGTAGGCCTGGGCTGACAGCGGACCCGACTCCGCCTGCTGCCCCTGTGCGACCGACTGGTGGGTGCCCCCCGCCGGCTGGGCCGAGGCGGGCGCCGCCGACAGCGCCGTGCCACCGCTGATCAGAGCGATGACGGTCAGCGCTGCCGCCTTCGTACGTATGGACATGCTTCCCCCTGAGTGGGGTCGCGAGCCGGGTCCCCCGTTGAGGCCCTTCCTGAAGCCCGCGACCTCGCGGATGGCACCGGTCTTCCCCCTGCGCCACCTTGCTGCCGAAGCGCCCTGTGCCGCTTCGGCGTGTTCGAATCTATGAGCCGGCCGTCATGAACACCTCAGGGCAGACCCTGATCCGGCACCGTTCGTCCCGTCGTCCGCGCCGAATCCGTTCCCGTCACGCGGAACGGCTCGGGTACTCGCCGAAGTCCGTGAGCGGCCACTTGGCCGGTGGCGCACCCGGACACACCTTCAGCGTCTTCGGGACCGGACCCTGCATCACCGGCCCTCCGGGGGGCCTGCCGCCGGTCGAGGCTCATGGCGTGTACTCGGCGGACGCGGCGGCGCATGCCCGTGGCGCTGGCCCACCACCGACCGCGACGCCGACGCGCAGCGCGCGGCCACCCACCGGGGTCCCACCGAGCACTCTCACCGGTCCCCCGTGCCACCCGTCGAAGTCGCCCACCGACTGCTGGAGCCGGGCGGTCCGCCCTCGGGACCTGGAGCGTTGCCGACGGGGCCGCCGCCTGGCCGGGCCTCTCCAGCGGCACCCGGCAACGTCACGGGTCACCCACCAGTACCGGGCCGCCCCCGGAGCGGCCGGAGCAGCGACCGCTCCGCGAGATTCCGGAAAGTATCCGAAATATTTCGGTTACGCCGACCGGCGACCGGTCTCCCAGAGCGGCTCTCTCCGCGAGCAAATCGAGAGAGAGTCACCCGAGAGTGCGCTGAACAGGGGTGACTCCACATCAAGTCGCAGATCCGGCACGGAAGTTTTCCGTAAACGTTGCGAGAACTGTTGACAAGCCAACGAGGTGATTCAACACTGTCGGACGCCGACAGGGCCCCACCGCTGTCGATAAGGATCACTCGCCGTGACCCGTTCCCGGGTCGAGCAGGACGGCGGTCAGTTGATCCGCACCGTCGTGTGACGACGCCGGGCGGGGCCTCCTGCTCCGGTCTCCGACCCGTCGCGTCGTGCACGCTGCCTGGCATCCCCACCAGCCTCACGAAGAGGAGTCACGCACATGAACGACGCACCCGCCCGAACGGAGAGACACAGACCCGCCCTCCGCGGGCTGCTGGTCAGGAGCCGCGGACTCGGCCGCCTCCGGCTGCTCATCGGCAGTGCCTTCGCCGCGCTGATGATGACCGTGGCGCTGCCCGGCGCCGCCAGCGCCCAGACCATCGACTCGAACCAGACCGGCAACCACAACGGATACTTCTACTCGTTCTGGACCGACGCTCCCGGCACGGTCTCCTCGTACATGGGATCCGGGGGCAACTACACCACCTCGTGGCGGAACACCGGGAACTTCGTCATCGGCAAGGGCTGGAGCACCGGCGGCCGCCGGACCGTGAACTACTCGGGCACCTTCAACCCTTCGGGCAATGCCTATCTGACCCTCTACGGGTGGTCGAGGAACCCGCTTGTTGAGTACTACATCGTGGACAATTGGGGCACCTACCGGCCCACAGGCACGTTCAAGGGCACGGTCTCGACCGACGGCGGCACGTACGACATCTACGAGACGACGCGGACCAACGCCCCGTCCATCGAGGGCACCAAGACGTTCAAGCAGTTCTGGAGCGTCCGGCAGTCGAAGCGGACCGGCGGCACCATCACCACCGGCAACCACTTCGACGCGTGGGCCCGCCACGGCATGAACCTGGGCTCCCACGACTACATGATCATGGCGACCGAGGGCTACCAGAGCAGCGGCAGCTCCAACATCACCGTGGGCGGCACCGGCGGCGGTGGCGACACCGGTGGCGGTGGCGGTGGCGGCGGCAACGGCGGCTGCGTCGCGAACCTGTCCGCCGGTGACAAGTGGAGCGACCGCTACAACCTCAACGTCTCGGTGTCCGGTTCCAGCGACTGGGTCGTGACCATGAACGTCCCGTCCCCCGCCGAGACCATCGCCACCTGGAACGTCAACGCCAGCTGGCCCAGCAGTCAGGTGCTCACCGCCACTCCCAACGGGAACGGCAACAACTTCGGCGTCACCATCAAGACCAACGGCAACTGGACCTGGCCGACGGTCTCCTGCAGCGCACGCTGATCGCCTGCCACACCTGACACATCCGACACAACCGCACGTCGGGCGCGGCCGCCGTCGGCCGCCGCGCCCGGCCGTCGGCCGCCGCGCCGTCCTGCGTCAGGTGATGTCGGCGATGTCAGGCGGCGTGCCCGGTGGTCTCAGGGGCGGCGTCCGGTGGTCCCCTGTGGTGTCCGGTGGCCTCCTATGGCCTCTGCTGGCCTCTGGTGGCTTCCGGTAGTGTCCGGTGACATGCCGACACCCCGGGGGCGCCCGGCGCGCGGCCGGCTCCGTTCCGCCTCCGACCGCCGATCGCGCCCCGGCCGGCCGTGGTCACGGCGAACCGGGCGCCGTTCTGATCGGCATCCCCCGGCCCCGGGAGATCACCTGGCGGCGGCGATCAACCCTCCGGCCCGGCGCGTCGTCTCTGAAGGCATGACAGAGCCGATCCCCGGGTCACCGCCCGGCAGCACCCCGCCCGACTGGCCGTACTGCGGCCACGGCGCAACCGCGGAGGCTCCGGTCGGATGCCGCGGCAAGCAGGTGGGCGGGCATCCCGCGTGCCTGGCGCATCTGTACACGGCCGACCGGGCCGGCTATCTGGCCGGGCTGTCCGCCGGTGACGCCGTCGACCACCGCGGCACTCCCTTCACCCGGGACCTGCTCGGCCGGCTCCTCGACGCCCTCGGGGATCCGGATTCCCACAACCCGCGGATCGGCGACGCCTGGTTCAGCGAGGCGGTCTTCACCGGCGACGCCCCCTTCGACGGGGTGGACTTCGGCGGGGACGCCCGGTTCGACGACGTGGTGTTCAGCGGCAACGCCGACTTCGGCGGGGCGACGTTCGCCGGGGAGGCGGACTTCGTCGACACGACCTTCGGCCGCGACGCCCGGTTCGGCAGCGCGGGCTTCGGCGGCGACGCCCGGTTCTGCGCGACGTTCGCCGGGGAGGCCCGGTTCGACGGGGCGGCCTTCAGCAGTGACGCGTGGTTCAGCACGGCGACCTTCACCCGCAGCGCCTGGTTCGGCGGGGCGGTGTTCACCGGGGAAGCGTGCTTCAGCGGAGCGACGTTCGTCCGTGACGCCCGGTTCGGCGGGACGGTCTTCACCGGCCACGCCGACTTCGACGACGCGCTCTTCTCCGGCGGGGTACGGCTCGGCGGCGCGGTCTTCGGCGGTGACGCCCGTGCCGAGCGGGCCAGGTTCGCGACGGCCCGGCAGCTGGGCCCGCTGGTGTGCGGAGGCACCGTGAGCCTGGACGGCGCGGAGTTCGGCGCGCCGGTGACCGTGGAGATCGCGGCGCGCCAGGTGTCGTTCCGACGGACCCGCTGGGAGTCCACGGCGGCCCTGCGGCTGCGCCGTGCCGAGGTGGAACTCGCCGGTGCGGTCCTGGAACACCGGGTCACTCTGGTGACGTACCCGGAACCCTTCACCGATCCGCTGGGCATCGTGCTGTCCGAGAAGGCGCTCACGGACCGGGACACGACGGTACGGGTACGGTCCCTCGGCGGCGTGGACGCGGCGCACCTGACGCTGACGGACGCGAACCTGGCCGGGTGCGGCTTCGCCGGTGTGGTGCACCGGGACCGGCTCCGCCTGGAGGACACCGCCGCCGGTCCCCCGCCCACGGCCGACTCCGCGCAGAGCTGATTGCCGAGGGCCGCCCCGGCTCCGGTCGGCCCCACGACGTACGGCACACCCCGTGACGTACGGTCGGCCCCGTGACGTACGGCGGGGCCCCGCCCTCGGCCGACCGCGCTCACGGCCGACTCCGGCTCCGACTGGCTCCGTCCGGCCCGAACCCGCTCCGGCCGACCCGCGACCCGCGACCCACGACCCACGACGTAACGGCCGGCCCCGCGTGCCGCGGGCACGAGCACGTTGCGGGCACGAGCACGCCGCGGGCACGAGCACGCCGCGGGCACGAGACCGCGGACTTGAGCG
>NZ_WHPN01000403.1 GCF_009735685.1 Streptomyces lycii
CCGGTGCGGACCCCGGTGTCCGGCGGTGCGGCCGGAGCGCCGCCGCCGGAACCAGACCCGTGGAAACAGTGGAGGAGAACGAGAGATGACAGGACGGCAGTCACGGTTTCCGGGCCTCTGCCCGGGCCCCGCCCCCCGGCGGCGCGGCGGACGGCGGGAGGGCGTGCGATGAGGGTCCTTCTGCTCGGCGCCAACGGATACATCGGGCGGCACGTCGCCGACCGGCTGCTCGCCGACCCGGCGGTGCAGCTGACCGCGCTCGGCCGCGGGGACGACGCGGACGTCCGCTTCGACCTCGCCTCCGGCAGCCCGGGAGCGCTGACCCGCTTCCTCGACGCGGTGCACCCGGGGGTCGTCGTCAACTGCGCGGGCGCCACCCGCGGCGGCGCCCGTGACCTGACCCGGCACAACACGGTGGCCGTCGCCACCGTCTGCGAGTCGCTGCGCCGCAGCCGTTGCGGTGCCCGGCTGGTGCAGCTCGGCTGCGCCTCCGAGTACGGGCCCGCGCAGACCGGGTCGTCCACGGCCGAGGACGCCGTGCCGCGCCCGGGCGGCCCGTACGGGGTGAGCAAGCTCGCCGCGACCGAGCTGGTGCTCGGTTCGGACCTGGACGCGGTGGTGCTGCGCGTCTTCTCCCCGGTGGGCCCGGGCACCCCCGCGGGCTCGCCGCTCGGGCGGCTCGCCGAGGCGATGCGGCGGGCCATGCAGGCCGGTGACGGCGAGCTGCGGGCCGGCGGCCTCGGGGTGCAGCGGGACTTCGTCGACGTACGCGATGTCGCCCGGGCCGTGCACGCGGCCTCGCTGTCGGCGGCGCAGGGCGTCGTCAACATCGGCACCGGCCGGGCCGTGCGGCTGCGGGAGGCCGCCGGGGTGCTCGCCCGGGTCGCCGGCTTCGGCGGGGTTGTCCAGGAAGTGGACATCGTGTCTCAGCGCGGCGGGAGCGGACCGGGCGGGGACCATCCGCCGGGCCCGCCCGCGCACCCGTACCCGGACGGCTGCGGCAGCTGGCAGCAGGCGGACGTGCGGACGGCGCGCGACCGGCTCGGCTGGCGGCCCCGGATCGGACTGGAGGAGTCCCTGGCCGACATCTGGATGGAGGCGGCATGCCGCCTCTGACCCCGGCCGGAACCCGGCAGCCCGTCGCGGCCCGGCCCGCCGGGCTCGGCGTCGGGGTGCCCGGCTGCGCGCACCCGCTGCTCGCGCCGCTGGAGTGGGCCGGACTCGGCCGCCCCGGTGTTCCGCTGCACTGGGCCGTGCTCGATGTCGCGCACGGACCCGGGGTGCGGCCCGACCCGCACTGCCTGGAGGCCGCCGGACGCCTGCGGAACGGCGGCGTCCGGGTGCTCGGGCATCTCGACATGTGCTTCGGCGCGCGGCATCCCGCGGACATCGCGGCGGACGCCCGCCGGTACGTGGAGTGGTATCTGGTGGACGGGTTCCTGCTGCACCGCTGCCCGTCCGGGCGGGTCGGACTCGACCGGACCCGGCGCACCGTCGCCGGTCTGCGGGCCCTCCGCGACGGCGGCCACGTCGTGCTCGGGCACGGCAGGCACCCGGACCCCGGTTATGCCGAGACCGCCGACCAGCTGGTGACCTTCGCCGGCCCGTGGTCGGAATACCGCTGGTCACAGGCGCCGGAGTGGACGGCGGAACACCCGGCCGAGCGCTTCTGCCATCTGGTTCACGGGGTGCCGCGCGGTCATCTGGAGGAGGCGCTGCGCACCGCCCGCTGGCAGGGCGCGGCCACCGTCTGGTTCACCGACCGCACCGGCCCGGACGACCCGTGGGCGACCCTTCCCGGTTACTGGGACGAGATTGTCTCGCGGATCGGAACGTCCGTCTCGGAATGAGTGAGGGCGTGGCAGTGTTACGAGGAGAACAACCGTCCTCTTACCGACCAACGGAGTCCCCGTGTCGCTGCCACCCCTGGTCGAGCCCGCTTCGGAGCTGACCGTCGACGAGGTCCGCAGGTACTCCCGCCACCTGATCATCCCGGACGTCGGGATGGACGGGCAGAAGCGGCTCAAGAACGCCAAGGTTCTGGCCGTCGGCGCCGGAGGCCTCGGATCCCCCGCCCTGATGTACCTCGCCGCGGCCGGCGTGGGCACGCTGGGCATCATCGAGTTCGACGAGGTCGACGAGTCGAACCTGCAGCGCCAGATCATCCACAGCCAGGCGGACATCGGCCGGCCCAAGGCGGAGTCGGCGCGCGACACCGTGCTGGGCATCAACCCGTACACGAAGGTCAACCTCCACCAGGAGCGGCTCGACAGCTCCAATGTGATGGAGATCTTCGCCGAATACGACCTGATCGTGGACGGCACGGACAACTTCGCCACCCGCTATCTGGTCAACGACGCCTGTGTGCTGCTGAACAAGCCGTACGTCTGGGGTTCGATCTACCGCTTCGACGGCCAGGCCTCCGTCTTCTGGAGCGAGCACGGCCCCTGCTACCGCTGCCTCTACCCGGAGCCCCCGCCGCCCGGCATGGTCCCGTCCTGCGCCGAGGGCGGCGTGCTCGGCGTGCTCTGCGCGTCGATCGGCTCCATCCAGGTCAACGAGGCGATCAAGCTGCTCGCCGGCATCGGTGACCCCCTGGTCGGCCGACTGATGATCTACGACGCGCTGGAGATGACGTACCGCCAGGTCAAGGTCCGCAAGGACCCGGACTGCGCGGTCTGCGGGCCGAACGCCACCGTCACCGAGCTGATCGACTACGAGGCCTTCTGCGGCGTCGTGTCCGAGGAGGCGCAGGAGGCGGCCGCCGGTTCGACGATCACTCCGGCGCAGCTCAAGGAGTGGATCGACGGGGACGAGAAGATCGACATCATCGACGTCCGCGAGCCGAACGAGTACGAGATCGTCTCGATCCCGGGCGCCCGGCTGATCCCGAAGAACGAGTTCCTGATGGGCAACGCCCTCCAGGACATGCCGCAGGACCGGAAGATCGTCCTGCACTGCAAGACGGGTGTCCGCTCGGCGGAGGTCCTCGCGGTGCTGAAGAACGCGGGCTTCGCGGACGCGGTGCACGTGGGCGGCGGCGTGATCGGCTGGGTGAACCAGATCGAGCCCGAGAAGCCGGTGTACTGACACACGGCCGGCTCCGCCCCGGTTCGTGTGTGACAGTGCCCGGCGCACCGCGAGGTGCGCCGGGCACTGTCGTGTGCGCGGGGACGGGCGGTCACGGGCGCGCTCTGCCGTTCCCGCCCCGGGCCCTCACGTGCCGATCCGGCTGTCACGTGCCGGGCTGTCACGTGCCGGGCTGTCACGTGCCGCCCCGGCTTTCACATGCATCCGGCTTTCACGTCCCGGGCTCTCGCCAGCCGATCCGGCTGTCACGTGCTGCCCCGGCTGTCACGTGCAGGTCTTGCCGTCCTCGGGGACCTCGCCCTTCAGGAGGTACGCGTCGATCGTCCGCTGCGTACAGGGGTTGCCGGTCATGTATGCCCCGTGGCCCTCGCCCTCGTACGTCAGGTGGACGCCGACGTCCTCGCCCAGCTCGTCGGCCATGATCCGGGCTCCCTCGTAGGGCGTCGCCGGGTCGCCGGTGGTGCCGACGACCAGGATCGGGGCGGCGCCCTCGGCGCTCACCTCGGCGTGCTCCGCGGTGCCCCGCACGGGCCAGTCGGCGCACCAGCCGGCCAGGTCCCAGGCCAGGAAGGCGCCGAAGACGGGGGAGACCTCGCGGAACTCCGGCAGCTGCTTCTTCGCCTCGGCCGCCGTCAGCCGGCTGGTGGAGTCGGCGCAGGAGATGGCCCGCTGGGAGTGGGCCTGGGTGCCGTAACTGCCGTCCTCGCCCCGCTCGTTGTACTGGTCGGCCAGGGTGAGCAGCAGGTCGCCGGTGCCCGCGTCGAAGGCCTCCCGCAGGCCCTGGGTGAGGTACTGCCAGGAGCTTTCGTTGTAGAGCGACATGACGATCCCGGTCAGCGCCTGGTTCTCGGTCAGCTTCCGCCCGTCGTCGGAGGTCGGCAGCGGCTCCCCGTCCAGGCGCTCCAGCAGGCCGGTGATCTTCTTCACGCCCGCGTCCGGGTCCGCGCCGGTGGGGCAGGAGGCGCCCTTGCTCGCGCAGTCGGCGAGGTAGTTCTCCAGGGCCCGCTGGAAGCCGGTGGCCTGGTTGAGGGCGTGCTTCACGTCGTCCGCCGAGGGGTCGACGACCGCGTCCAGCACCATCCGGCCGACGTTGCCGGGGAAGAGGTGGGCGTAGGTGCCGCCGAGCTCGGTGCCGTAGGAGAAGCCGAAGTAGTTCAGCTTGTCGTCCCCGAGCACCTCCCGCATCAGGTCCATGTCGCGGGCCGCGTCCTCGGTGGAGACGTGCGGCAGCACGGCGCCCGAGCGGCGCTCGCAGCCGGCGGCGAAGGACCGGGCGTCGGCGAGGAACGCCTTCTCCTCGGCCGCGTCGTCGGGCGTGTGGTCGAGGTCCGCGGCCGCCGCGGCCGCCCGGTCGTCCCGGCAGACCACGCCGGAGCTGCGGGCGACGCCGCGCGGGTCGAAGCTGACCAGGTCGTAACGGTCGGAGAGGCTGCGGAAGATCTCGGCGCTGCCGGGGAGGGCGGAGACCCCGGAGCCACCGGGGCCACCGAAGTTGAACAGCAGCGAACCGATCCGGTCGCCCTTGTCCCGGGCCTTGGAGCGGATCATGGCGAGGTCGATCGTCTTCCCGTCCGGCTTCCGGTAGTCGAGCGGGGCCTTCAGCTCCGCGCACTGCCAGTCGGCGCCGGGTGGTCCCGCAGGCGCGCCCTCGGCCGCGCTCGGCGGGGGACAGGTCTTCCAGTCCGGCTTCTGGCCGGTGAGTTCGGCGGGCAGGGCGGGCTGCCGCGCCCCGCCGTCCGCGGCCGGGGCGGAGGAGGAGGCCTTCGCCTTCGGTTCCTCGCTGCCGCTCTGGCAGCCGGCCGTCGTGGCGACGGCCAGCAGGGCGGCCGCCGCGAGCAGGGCGCCCGCGCGCACGGATCGGGTCATGCGTGATGCTCCGTCTCGGATGATCCGCCGGCTGTGGGGCGCACGACGCGAATGGTTGTTCGGTCGTCATCGTAGAGGCCGCCGGGGACGGCCGCCGGTCGGCGGACGATTTCGAGCCCGGGCTCAGAGCGCCACCAGTGTCACCTCGGTCGCCTTCACGCTCACCCAGACGGGCGAGCCCTCGGCCAGGCCCAGTTCGGCGACCGCGTGCGGGGTGACCTCGGCGACCACGTCCGGTTCCGCGGCGACCAGCACCCGCAGCCGGCCGCCCTGTGCCGTGATCTCGCGCACCGTGCCCGGCCAGACGTTGCGCGGGCTGCCGGAGGGCCGGGCGTTGTGCAGCGACACGGCCTCCGGGCCCACGACGGCCAGCCCGGCCGCGCCCGGCACGGGCAGCGGCTCGGCCGCGGCGACGCTGCCCCCGCCGTCGAGCACCAGACCGCCGTCCGCCGCGGTGCCCGGCCACGCGTTGCGGCCGAGCATCCGGGCCACCCAGGGTGAGCGGGGGTGCCGGGCGACCTCGACGGGCCCGGCGTACTGCACGGTGCGCCCCTCCTCCAGTACGAGCACCCGGTCCGCGAGCGAGACCGCCTCCACCGGATCGTGCGTGACGACCAGGCAGACGCCGGGGAAGCCGGCCAGATGGGTGCGGAGGGTGTGCCGCACCTGGGCTCGGGTGGTCTGGTCGAGCGCGGCCAGCGGCTCGTCCAGCAGCAGCAGCCGGGGGCGTGCGGCGAGAGCGCGCGCCAGGGCCACGCGCTGTGCCTGTCCGCCCGAGAGCTGGGCCGGGCGCCGCTGCGCCAGTTCGCCCACGCCGAGGCGGTCCAGCCACTCCTGGGCCAGGCGGCGCGCGTCGGACTTGCCCGCGCCCTGGGCGCGCGCTCCGTACGCGGTGTTGGCCAGGGCCGTCAGATGCGGGAACAGCGCGCCGTCCTGCGGCACCCAGGCGATGCGCCGCCGGTGCGCGGGTACGCCGGAGACCTCGGCCGTGCCGAGCAGCAGCCGGTGCGCCCGGGCCCGGGGGGTGAGGCCGAGCAGGGCGCGGAGCAGGGTCGTCTTGCCCGCGCCGTTCGGGCCGACGACGGCGACCGTGTGCCCGGCGGGCACGTCGAGGTCGACGCGGCTGGCCCCGCCGACCCCGGCGGCGAGGGCCCACCCGGTGTCGGCGCCGGGAGCCGTCCCGGGGCGGGCGACGGGGCCGGTCCCGTCGCCGGGGGCCGTGGGGGTGCGGGGGGCCGGGCCGGGCTCGGTGGTGTCCGTGGATGTCGGGGCGTCCGAGGCGGTGTGGGGGCTGGTGTCCGTGGGGGTGGGGGAGGCCGGGCCGGTCCCGTCGCCGGTTGCGGCAGGGGTTCCGGTGCCGGGGCGTGCGGAGGCACCGGTTCCGGTGTCTGCGGTGCCCGTGGTGCCGCCCGGAGGCGGAGTGTCCGCGTCCGCCGGCCCCGTTGCGTCCGCCGACCCGGCCGTGCCCGCGGGCTGGACTGTGTCCGCGGGTTGAGTCGTGCCGGCGGGCTGATCCGTGTCCGCCGGTGCGGCCGGGATCCGCGGTGGGGCCGCGTGCGTCGGGCCCGCGTCCGTCGGTGCGGTCGGGGACGTCGGTGCGGTCGGGGACGTCAGTGCGGCCGGAGTCGGCGGTGCGGCCGGAGTCGGCGGTGCGGCCGTGCCCGCCGGGCTCGCGGGACTCGCCGGGCTCGCGGGGCGGCGGCCGCGGACGGCGGCCAGCACGGCGGTGGCGACGACCAGCAGCAGCAGGGAGACCGCCGTCGCGCCCTCCGGGTCGTCCTGCAACAGCAGATAGACCTGGAGCGGCAGCGTCTGCGTGGCACCGGGCAGGTTCCCGGCGAAGGTGATCGTCGCCCCGAACTCGCCCAGCGCCCGGGCCCAGCACAGGGCGGCGCCCGCGAACAGCCCCGGGGCGACCATCGGGAGCGTGACGGTGCGGAAGGCGTGGAGCGGGGAGGCCCCCAGGGACGCGGCCGTCTCCTCGTACCGCGGATGGAGGCCGGCGAGCGCGCCATCCAGGCTGATCACCAGGAACGGCAGCGACACGAAGGCCGCGGCGACCACGGCTCCGGCGGTCGTGAAGGGCAGCGTGATCCCCGTCCACTCCTCCAGCCGGCCGCCGAGCAGCCCGCTCCGCCCGTACCCCTGGAGCAGCGCGACCCCGGCGACGGTCGGCGGCAGCACCATCGGCAGCATGATCAGGCAGCGCACGAGGGCCTTGCCGGGGAAGTCCGTACGGGCCAGCAGCCACGCGAGCGGCACGCCCAGCAGCAGGGACAGCAGCAGCGCCCAGCCGGACACGGCCAGCGACAGCAGCAGGGCCTCGCTGACGGCCGGAGCGGTCAGCCGCCGCGGCAGCTCCGTCCAGGGCGTCCCGGCGAGCACCCCGGACAGCGGGATCAGCAGGAAGAGCACGGCGAGCGCCGCCGGCAGGGTGAGCGCGAGCGGCGCACGCCCCGGGCGGTTCCCCTTCCGGCCCGGGAATCCCGGCCCCTTCCGGGCCGTTGGCCCCGGCCGGTTCCCCTTCCGGGCCGGGACGAGCCCCGGGCCGTCTTCCGCGCTCACGGCTTCTGGAACCCGGCGTCGCGGAGCAGCCGCTGCGCCGGTTCCGTGCCCAGCCAGCGCACGAAGTCGGCTGCCTGCTCGGGGTGGGCCGAGCCGGTCAGCGCGGCTGCGGGGTAGGACGCCACGGCGTTCTGCGCGTCGGGCACGTCCACGGTGGCGACCCGGCCCTTCGCGGTCGCGGCGTCCGTACGGTAGACGAGGCCCGCGTCCGCCTCGCCCAGCCGCACCTTGCTGAGCACGGCACGGACGTTCGGCTCCTGGGAGACGGGCTCCACGCCGACGCCGGCCCGGTCGAGCACCCGGTCCGCGTAGCGGCCCACCGGCACCTCGGGGGCGGCGAGCACGACCTTGAGGTCCGGCCGGTCCAGGTCCGCCAGGCCCCGCACGCCCTCGGGGTTGCCCGGCGCGGTCACGATCGTCAGCCGGTTCTTCGCGATCACGGCCGGTTTCCCGGTGCTGTCGCCGACGGACGCCATGGTGGCCTCGTCGGCGGTGACGAGCGCGTCGGCGGGCAGCCCCTGCCGCACCTGCGCGGCCAGCGCCTGCGACCCCGCGAAGGAGAAGCGCAGCCGGGTGCCGGGGTGCTCCTTCTCGTACGCGGCACCCGCCCGGTCGAACACTTCGGTGAGCGAGGAGGCGGCGAGCACCGTCAGGGTCACGTCACCCTCCCCGCCGGCGTCCGAGCCGCCGCCGGGAGCGCAGCCCGCGGCGGCCGCGCAGAGCAGCAGGGTCGTGAGCGCGGCCGGTGCCGCCGACGGCGTCGAGCGGGCGGTCCGGCGGCGGCCGGCTGGATGGCGGCCGGGTCGGCGGACGGCGGCGCGGCGGGGCATCGGCTCTCCGGACGGGACGGACCCGCGCGAGGCGGCCGGGTCGGCGGACGGTGACGTGGGGCGCCGCGCGCGGAGGGGCGGTGACGACGGCGACGGCGATGGCGGCGAGGACCGTGACGACGACGGTGAGGGTGAGGGTGGCCATCGTGAGGATCGTGACAACGACAACGACGGCGACAACGGCGACAACGGCGAGAACGATGACGACGGCGACAACGATGACGACGGCGACAACGATGACGACGCGGAGGGGCCGGTGGCCGGAAGTCCGGGAGGTCCGGGAGGTCCGGGCGGTCCGGGCGGGGGAGCGGGCGGGAGCGGCGCGGACACGGGCGGCACCCGGTTCAGACCCGGTCGATGTGGACGTTGGTGGCCTTCACCCGGGCGACGGCCTCCATCCCGACGGCCAGCCCGAGTTCCTCCACCGCCTCCCGGGTCAGCAGCGACACCAGCCGGTGCGGTCCGGCCTGCACCTCGACCTGCGCCGCGACGTCGCCGAGCCGGACCGCGGTGATGATGCCGGGGAAGGCGTTGCGAGCCGTCGTGTAGGCCTGTTCACCGTCGTCACCGGAGCCCGCGTCCGCGGCGAGTGCGACGGAGAACGCGGCCAGGTCGTGGCCGTCGATGAGCCGCCGGCCGGCCCCGGACTCCTCCCGGCGGGTCGGTATCCGGCCGGAATCCGCCCAGCGCCGGACGGTGTCGGGGCTGACGCCGAGAAGCCGCGCCGCCCGGCCGATGGTGTAGGACCGCATGTGCGGCAATCTACGGTGCCATGGCTCGCAGTTGCAAGAGAGATACGGTCCTGTGCCTCGCACCTGCGGACACGACTCGGCTCCCGGGGTGGGCGCCCGCGCCTCCGCCTGCGCGGTGACGGACGAGCGGCGGAACCAGGGCAGCGGCGAGCGGCGGAACCAGGGCAGCGGCGAGCGGTGGAAGGAGGGAGCAGGACGGGGCGCCGTGTCCGTACCGGCTCGGAGTTCCGTACCGGCCGGCGTGCCCGTACGGTCCCGGCGCCCGTACCCGCTTCGGCGACCTCACCGCACCGGCCGCGGTTCCTCCGGCGGTCTCACCGGCCCGGCGGCCTCAGGGGCTGCGACGCCCGCGACCGGTCGGTTCGGCCACCGATACGAGCCCGCCGGACGGCCGCCGGACCCGGCACCAGCCCGCCGGACCCGGCACCAGCCCACCGGACGGCCGCCGATACGCTCCCGCCGGACGGCCGCCGATACGAACCCTCAGGAGAGCCGTCGGAACGGTCCCGCCGGTTCTGCCGCCGGCAACCGTCACCGGTCCGGCCGTCAGATGGCGCCCTTGCGGGTCAGGTGCGAGAAGGACAGCCAGCCCGGGAGCACCGGCAGCCAGAAGGTCATCAGCCGGAACAGCAGCACGGCGGGCGTCGCGATCTCCTTCGGCAGCCCGGCCGCGATCAGGCCCAGCGTCAGCGCCGCCTCCACGGCGCCCACACCACCGGGCGTCGGGGCCGCGGACCCCAGGGCGTTGCCGGCGAGGAAGACCACCGCGATGCTCGCGTAGCTGAGTTCGCCGCCGAACGCCCGGATCGAGGCGTCCAGGCACATGACGAAGGCCAGCTGCATCAGCAGCGTCCCGCCGATGCCGGTGAGCAGCTTCTGCGGGCGCTGCATGATGTCCAGCATCCGCGGCACCACCCCCGCGAACAGCGACCGCACCCGGGTCGAGACGAACTTCCGCAGCCCCGGCACGGCCGTCACGATCAGGACGAGCACGGCAGCGGTCAGCAGCCCCGCGATCACGGTGCGGGAGGGCGACAGCGACGGCGTGCGCTCGGTTCCGGTGAGGTAGCCGAAGGTGAGCAGCAGCAGGATGTGCAGGCCCAGGCCGACCAGCTGGGAGGCGCCGACACTGGCCACCGCGAGCCCCGGGCGCACCCCGGCGCGCTGGAGGAAGCGGGTGTTGAGCGCGACCCCGCCCACGGCGGCCGGGGCGACCAGCTTCACAAACGAACCGGCGACCTGCGCCAGCACCGTACGGACGAAGGGCACCTTCTCCGACACGAAGCCGAGCAGGTTGAGCGCGGCCCCCAGATAGCTCAGCGCGGCGAAGAGCACGGCCGCCGCGACCCATGCCCACTGGGCGTCCTCGACCACGTCCTGGAAGCTGACGTGGGTGAGCTGGGAGAGCAGGAAGTAGACCGCGAAGGCCCCGGCGATGAAGGTGACGAGGGTGCGCGGCCGGATCCGTTCCAGCCGGGCGGGCTCGACCGGCGCCTGCGGCCGGATCAGCAGCATCTGCCGCCGGATCTGGGCGAGCAGGTCCTCCTCCCGGGCCTCCTCGATCGCCTCGTCCACGGCCTTCTTCTCGGCCCGTACGGTCTTGCGGTCGGGCAGCGGGGAGGTGTGCTCCCCGGCGGCCGTCCCGCTGTTCGCGCGGGACGCCGCCAGCACCGCCTCGCGCTCGCGCTGCGCCCGTTCCTTGGCGAGCCGGCGCAGCTCGGCGCGGGTGGAGCGGCTCAGGGCGATCGGCTGGAGCAGCGGCAGGCTGTCGGCGACGGCGTCCGGCCCGAGCACGTCGACGGCGGCGGCGACGGAGCGCTCCGCGCCGACCCGCAGGCCGAGCGTGGTGAGCAGCTGGGCCACGTCCATCCGCAGCACCAGGTCGCTCGCCGCGATCTCGCCGCCGCGCAGATCGGTCAGCACGACCGAGCCGGAGCGGTCGACCAGCACGGCGTCGCCCACCAGTCTTCGGTGCGCGATGCGCCGCGACTGGAGGGCCTCGACCTGGCGCCAGGTGGAGCGCAGCAGCTCGTCGGTGAGTTCCTCGTCGGGCAGCGCGTCCAGGCTGCGGCCGCCGGTGTGCTCGTAGACGAGCATCACGGCGTCCGGGCCCAGCTCGGAGGTGGCGATCAGCTTGGGGGCGTTGGCTCCGGCGGCGATGGCGGCGTACGCGAGCAGCGCCTCCTGCTCCAGGGCCTGGCGGAGCGACTGGAGGCTGCGGCGCTGGGTGATGCCGCGCAGCGCCAGCCGCCGCCACACCCGGTAGAAGAAGCCCTGGGCCTGCTGCTCGCGGTCGACGACCGTGACGTCCAGCGGCGGGCCGTCCTCCAGATAGACGAGATAGCTGCGGCCGCGGTCCTGCTTCTCGGCGTCCTCCTCGTCGGCGTCCCCGGTGCGCACGGCGCTGACCGGCTGGAAGCCGACGCGGCGGAGTCCGGCGAGCAGGTTCTGGCCGGTCGGCCGGACGTTCGGGGAGCCGACGGCGTAGAGCGTGCCGTACGCGACGGCCCAGCCGATCAGCACGGTGACGAGGATGGAGAAGGGGGTGGAGAAACCGCCGACGAGCACCGCGAAGGAGTCCAGCACCAGGACCGCCCACAGCACCACGCGCCAGCGCGGCCGGCGGGCCATCCCGACCGCCGTCATATAGGCGATGACGGGCGCGAGATAGCCGTGCACGGGGTCGGTCACCGCGCCGTTCGGCGCCTGCTGGGTGAGCGCGTCGCGGATCGAGCCCGGTGCGGACTCGGCGACCCACAGATCGGTCGTGAGGGAGACGCCGTGCGCGAGCACGGCGGCGAGGACGCCGTCGGCGATGCGCAGCCCGTCCCGTTTCACCAGGCGCTCGATGGCGAAGGCCACCGGCACGATCAGCACCGCGACGCTCGACGCCAGACCGGCGAAGTTGATCAGCAGGGTGGGCGCCTGGCCGGTGCCCTTGCCGATGTCCTCCTCCAGGCCCTCGGTGGTGCCGTGCGCGAAGGCGGCGACGGCCAGGACCACCACGATCCCCAGCACGCCGACCAGCAGCCGCACCAGGTCGGAGGGCCGGTGCACGCGCGCCGGGAGCAGCGGCTCGTCACCGGAGACCTGCTCGGCGTGGACCTCCACACCGTCCGTGCCGCCGCCCGGGCCGGGAGGGCCGGGCCCGTCCGGACGGGTCGCGCCGAGGGCGGTGGCGCCGGCGGCGCCGTCCTGCGGGCGTGACGCGGCGGCAGAGCTGCCGGTCCCGTCCGGACCCTCGGCACTCTGCTCCTCGGCTACATCTTTTCGATCACGTATCACCGGTCACCGCCCGGAAGATGGTGGCATGCCCCGTGTCCGAGGGTGGGCATCAGGGTGCATTTCGCGGATACGGGAAGCGGAGGATACGTGTCCGGAGGGCGCCGGTCACGGACCGTGACCGTCTCCCGGGATTGTCGTCGGGATGCGGCAGGATGGGCCGGATGAGCGGTGAGACCGGACCGGGCGGGCCCGGTGAGCTGCCCGAGTACGCCGAGCGGGTGCTCGAGGCCGCGGAGGCCGTGCCGCCCGGCAGAGTGATGACGTACGGCGATGTCGCCGAGTGGCTGGGCGAGGGCGGGCCGCGGCAGGTGGGGCGCGTGATGGCGCTGTACGGCGGCGCCGTGCCGTGGTGGCGTGTGGTGCGGGCGGACGGGCTGCCGCTGCCCGGCAGCGAGCGGCGCGCCCTCGCCCGCTACCGCGAGGAGGGCACCCCGCTGCGCGACGCGCCGCGCGGCTCCGGCCGCCCGACGCGGATCGACATGGCCCGGGCGCGCTGGGACGGCCGTCCGGCCGGCTGCGGTGCCGACAGCCGTTTCGGCAGTGGTGCCGGCAGTGGCGCCGACAGCGGTGTGGGCAGTGGTGCCGACAGCGATTCCGGGGGCGGCGCGGGGATGGACTTCCGGAGCGGCGGGGACGGCGGCACCGCCCGGGAGGCCGACGGCGACGCCGGCCGCGCCGACAGCGGCACCGGCACCGGCAGCGGCAGCACCGGCGCGAGCAGCACCGCCGCAAGCGCGCCCGGCACCGGCAGCGGCGGCGGGACCGGCGGCAGCGGCGACCGAGCCGCCGGTGTCGGCGGACCCGGCGGACCCGGCAGGGGCGGCAAAGGCAGCACGGGCAGCAGCGGCAGCACGGGCAGCAGCGGCGGCAAGGGCAGCAGCGGCAGCAAGGGCAGCCCGGGCGGCAGGGGCGCCGGAGCCGGCGGGGGCGCCGAAGTCGGCGGGGGCGGCAGCCGGCCGGTCACCGCGCGCGGAAAGGGACACAGCGGCCGGCTTCCGCCACCCGGCGGCCGGTGACACGGCACCCGGCCCGCACCGCCCCGCGGCGCGTCCCCGGGGACCCGCTGCGCCGCGCGTTCCGATGGGCGTAGCGTCTTCGTCGCGCGCCACCGACACCTCCCGGCCCGCGCGGCCGCAAGGCACCCAGCACACCCACCAGGACCGGCGATCCACGTGAGCACCTCCATCCCGTCCGTCTTCCCGCACCGCCGGGTACGGCAGCCGTCCACCGGCGCCTACCGGCTCGTGCGGAGCGCGCCGGGGCCGGTCGGTCCTCCTGTTCTGGACGCACGGCAGCGTGCCGTGGTTGACCATGACGACGGCCCGCTGCTCGTTCTCGCGGGCCCCGGCACGGGCAAGACCACGACGCTCGTCGAGGCCGTCGCCGAGCGGGTGCGCCGGGGCACGGACCCGGAACGCATCCTGGTGCTCACCTTCAGCCGCAAGGCCGCGGTGGAACTGCGCGACCGCACGGCGGCCCGGCTCGGCGGCCACGGACCCCAGGCCACCACGTTCCATTCGTACTGCTATGCACTGGTCCGTGCCCATCAGGACGCCGAGTTGTTCACCGAGCCGCTGCGGCTGCTGTCCGGCCCGGAGCAGGACGTCGTCGTACGGGAACTGCTCGCGGGCCAGACCGAGCTGGAGCAGGAGGGCCGGGGATCCGTCCGCTGGCCGGACGACCTGCGCGCCTGCCTCACCACCCGGGGCTTCGCCGACGAGGTGCGCGCCGTGCTCGCGCGCAGCCGGGAACTGGGCCTGGACCCCGCGGCGCTGGGCGGCTTCGCGGCCCGCACCGGGCGGACCGACTGGGGGGCCGCGGCGGCGTTCCTCGCCGAGTACCTCGACGTCCTCGACGCGCAGGGCGTGCTCGACTACGCCGAACTGGTGCACCGCGCGGTGCTGCTCGCCGAGCGCCCCGAGGTCGGCGCGGACATCGCCGCCCGGTACGACGCCGTCTTCGTCGACGAGTACCAGGACACCGACGCCTCCCAGGTCCGGCTGCTGCACGCGCTGGCGGGCGGCGGGCGCACGCTGGTCGCGCTCGGCGACCCGGACCAGTCGATCTACGCGTTCCGGGGCGCCGACGTCGGCGGCATCCTGGAGTTCCCGCACGCCTTTCCCCGCCGCGACGGGGCGCCGGCGCCCGTACGGGTGCTGGGCACCTCCCGGCGCTCTTGCGCCCGGCTGCTCGCCGCCACCCGGCTGCTCGCCGGCCGGATGCCGCTCACCCGGCTGCCCGCGGACGCCGTCCGCGCCCACCGGGACCTGCGGGCCGAACGGGACGGCGGCCGTGTCGAGGTGTTCACCTACCCGACCGCGGGCGCCGAGCTGGACAACATCGCCGACATCCTGCGCCGCGCCAACCTGGAGGACGGGGTGCGGTGGAGCGACATGGCGGTGCTGGTGCGCGCGGGCGGGCGGTCCATCCCCGCGGTGCGCCGTGCGCTGACCTCCGCGGGCGTACCCCTGGAGGTCGACGGCGACGACCTGCCGCTGCGCCACGAACCGGCGGTCGCGCCGCTGCTCCAGGCCCTCCGGGTGGCCGCCACCGGCGCGCTGTGGACGGACGGCGGCGGGGCAGCGGCGCCGACGGGCGCGGAGCCGGCGGGCGGCGGTGCGCCACCGGTCGGCCTGGCCGCGGAGACCGCCCTGGAACTGCTCACCTCGCCGCTCGGCGGCATGGACAGCGCCGACCTCCGGCGGCTCGGCCGCGCCCTGCGGGACGGCGAGCGCGCCGCGGGCAATCCCCTGCCGCGCCCCTCGGACGTGCTGATCGCCGAGGCGCTCGCGGAGCCGGAACGGCTCGTCTCGCACGACCCGGCGTACGCGCGGGGCGCGCAGCGGCTCGGCCTGCTGCTCCGCAAGGCACGCGAGCTGCTGGCCGGCGGCGGCACCGCGGAGCAGGCGCTGTGGGAGCTGTGGGACGGCACCCCGTGGCCCGGCCGGCTGGAACGCGCGGCCCTGCGCGGCGGCGCCTCCGGCCGCAACGCGGACCGGGACCTGGACGCGGTCTGCGCCCTGTTCGAGACGGCGGCCCGGGCCGAGGAGCGCGTCGGGGGCCGGGGCGCGCTGAACTTCCTCGAGGAACTGGACGCCCAGGACATCGCCGCCGACACACTGACCCGCCGTACCGCCCGCCCCGACGCCGTACGGCTGATGACCGCGCACCGCGCCAAGGGCCTGGAATGGCGGCTGGTGGTCGTCGCGGGGGTGCAGGAAGGGCTGTGGCCGGACCTGCGGCGCCGCGGCTCGCTGCTGGAGGCGGACCGGATCGGCCGCGACGGCATCGCCGAGCCGCTCACCCCCGGCGCCCTGCTCGCGGAGGAGCGGCGGCTGTTCTACGTCGCCGCGACCCGGGCCCGGGAGCGGCTCGTCGTGACCGCGGTGAAGGCCGCCGCGGACGACGGTGACCAGCCCTCCCGGTTCCTCGCCGAACTCGGCACCGACCCGGTCGACGTCGCCCACCGCCCCCGGCGCCCGCTCGCCGTCGCCGCGCTCGTCGCCGAACTCCGCGCCACCACCGTCGACCCGGCCGCCTCCCCGGCGCTGCGGGACGCCGCCGCCCTCCGGCTGGCCCGGCTCGCCGCCCTGCAGGAGGAGCCGGGGGCCGCCGGGGACGACGGATCCGCCGGCGGCCGGCCGCTCGTGCCGGCCGCGCACCCGCACCGCTGGTGGGGGCTGTACGAGCCGACGCACAACGAGGTCCCGCTGCGCGACCGCGACCGGCCCGTCACGCTCTCCGGCAGCGCCCTGGACCAGCTGGCGAACACCTGCTCGCTCCAGTGGTTCCTCGGCCGCGAGGTCAAGGCCGACAGGCCCGCGACCGCCGCCCAGGGCTTCGGCAACGTCGTGCACGTCCTCGCCGACGAGGTGGCCTCCGGACGCACCCCTGCCGATCTGGCCGTCCTCATGGAGCGCCTCGACTCGGTCTGGGACTCGCTCGCCTTCGACGCGCCCTGGAAGTCCCGCCAGGAGAAGGAGAACGCGCGCGCCGCGCTGGAACGCTTCCTGCACTGGCACGTCATGGGCCGGGGCTCGCGCAGACCGGTCGCGACCGAACACGACTTCGACGTGACCCTGCGGGCGGGCGACAGCTCCGTACGCATCCGCGGCAGCATGGACCGCGTGGAGGAGGACGCCGAGGGGCGCGCCTACGTGGTGGACTTCAAGACCGGGAAGACCAAGCCCACCGGGCCCGAGGTCGCGCGCCATCCCCAGCTCGCCGTCTACCAGCTGGCGGTGCGCGAGGGAGCGGTCGACGGCGCCTTCGGGGGGCGCCGGCCCGAACCGGGCGGCGCGGAACTGGTCCATCTGCGGCTCGGCGCCACCCGCAGGGACGGCGGCGACGAGCAGCCCGTCGTACAGGCGCAGGAAGCCCTGGCGGCCGCCGAGCCGGGAGAACGGCCCGGTGCGGGGGACGGGGCGGACGAGGGCGGAGACGGTACGGGCGGGAGCGTCGGCGCGGCCGGTGACACCTGGGTCGGCGAACTGCTCGCGGACGCCGCGGGGCGCGTACTCGACGAGCGCTTCACCCCCAGCACCGGGCAGCACTGCCAGCACTGCGCCTTCCGCAACTCCTGCTCCGCGCTGCCGGAGGGACGGTACGTGGTGGACTGAGGGGGCAGGAGCGAGGGGGCCGGGGCCGGAGGCGGGGGCGGTGCCCCGAGGGGGCCGGAGCGGCTCGACGGTGCGCACGCCGTGCGGGGCGGCGCCGCCGGACCGGGTGTCCGGGCGGGGGTCGGCCCCGGGTGCCGGGCCCCGTGTGCCGGCCCAGGGCGTCCGCCCGAGGCGACCGCCCCGGGTGTCCGCCCACGGCGTGCGCTCGCGGCGTGCGCTGTCCGGCCCGCGTGCCGGACCACCGCCGGGAGGTGACCGTCCGCACATCCGGCGACGGCTGTCGGCGGGGCCGGTTAGCCTCACTCGGGTGGCAGCGCGCATCACCGACCCCGAGGAACTCAAAGAGCTTCTCGGCATCCCGTTCACCCCGGAGCAGACGGCCTGTATCACCGCGCCGCCCGCGCCGCAGGTGATCGTGGCCGGAGCCGGCTCCGGCAAGACGACGGTGATGGCCGCCCGCGTCGTGTGGCTCGTCGGCACCGGCCGGGTCGCTCCCGAACAGGTCCTCGGGCTGACGTTCACCAACAAGGCCGCCGGTGAGCTGACGGAACGGGTCCGCAAGGCCCTCGCCAGGGCGGGCGTGACGGGCCCCGGCGCCGGCCCGGACGGCGGCGCCCCGGGCGACGACGGTGCCGCGGGCGAACCGCAGATCTCCACCTACCACGCCTTCGCCGGGCAGCTCCTGAAAGAACACGGCCTGCGCATCGGCCTGGAGCCCTCCGCACGGCTGCTCGCCGACGCCACCCGGTTCCAGCTCGCCGCCCGCGTCCTGCGCACCGCCCCCGGCCCGTACCCCGCGCTCACCAAGTCCCTCCCCGCGCTCGTGGAGGACCTCCTCGCCCTCGACGCCGAGCTGTCCGAACACCTCGTCCCCACGGACCGCCTGCGCCGGTACGACACGGAGCTGCTGGCCGTCCTGGACGCCGCCCGGCTCAGCAACGCCGAGCTGCGCAAGGCCCCGCAGGCCGCCCGCGCCCGGCTGGAGCTGCTCGGCCTCGTCGAGGCGTACCGCGCCGAGAAGCGGCAGCGGGACCTGCTCGACTTCGGCGACCAGATCGCGCTCTCCGCACAGCTCGCCCTGACCCGCCCGGAGGTCGGCCGCATCCTGCGCGAGAGTTACGCCGTCGTGCTGCTCGACGAGTACCAGGACACCTCCGTCGCGCAGCGGCGCCTCCTCTCCGGCCTCTTCGGCGCCGGGACCGGACACGCCGTCACCGCCGTCGGCGACCCCTGCCAGGCCATCTACGGCTGGCGCGGCGCCTCCGTCGCCAACCTCGACGACTTCCCCGAACACTTCCCGCACGCCGACGGCAGCCCCGCCCGGCGGCACGCCCTCAGCGAGAACCGCCGCAGCGGCGGCCGCCTCCTCGGCCTCGCCAACCGCCTCGCCGCCCCCCTCCGCGAGCTGCACGAAGGCGTCGAGGCGCTCCGCCCGGCCCCCGGGGCCGAGCGGGACGGCACGGTCCGCTGCGCCCTGCTGCCGACCCACGCCGAGGAGCTGGACTGGCTCGCCGACTCCGTCGCGCACCTCGTCGGCACCGGCACCCCGCCCGGCGAGATCGCCGTGCTCTGCCGCACGGCCGGTGACTTCCCCCGCATTCAGGGCGCCCTCGTCGCCCGGGACGTGCCGGTCGAGGTCGTCGGGCTGTCCGGGCTGCTGCACCTGCCGGAGGTCGCCGACCTCGTCGCCGTCTGCGAGGTGCTCCAGGACCCCACCGCGAACACCTCCCTCGTCCGGCTGCTCACCGGCCCGCGCTGGCGGATCGGCCCGCGCGACCTGGCGCTGCTCGGCCGCCGGGCCCGCGGACTCGTGCGGTACGGGACGGACCCCGGCGACCGGGACGGTGTGTCCGAGCAGGAGCGGGCCGACCTGCGGCTGGCCGAGTCCGCCGAGGGAGCGGACCCGGCCGAGGTCGTCTCGCTCGCCGACGCCCTCGACACCTTCCTCACCCCCGACGGGGCCGGCGGATCCGATGACGGGCTGCCGTTCTCCGAGGCGGCCCGGGTGCGCTTCGCCCGGCTCGCCGCGGAGCTGCGCGAGCTGCGGCGGGCGATCGGGGACCCGCTGATGGACGTCCTGCACCGGGTGCTGGCCACCACCGGCCTGGAGGTCGAACTGTCGGCGTCGCCGCACGCCCTGGCCGCCCGGCGCCGGGAGACGCTCGGCAACTTCCTCGACGTCGCCGCCTCCTTCGCGGCCCTCGACGGAGAGGCCACGCTGCTGGCCTTCCTCGGCTTCCTGCGCACCGCCGCGCAGCACGAGAAGGGCCTCGACAACGCCCTTCCCGGCGGGGAGAACACCGTCAAGGTGCTCACCGCGCACAAGTCCAAGGGACTGGAGTGGGACGTGGTCGCCGTACCGGGCCTGGTCGCCAAGCAGTTCCCGAGCGAACAGCCGCGCGACTCCTGGACCGCCCAGCCGAAGGTCCTGCCGCACGCGCTGCGCGGCGACGCGGACACGCTGCCGGAGGACCCGGAGTGGACCGCGAAGGGGCTGGCCGCGTTCAAGTCGGCCATGAAGGAGCACCAGTCCACCGAGGAGCTGCGCCTCGGCTACGTCACCTTCACCCGCCCCCGCTCCCTGCTGCTCGCGTCCGGCCACTGGTGGGGCCCGGCCCAGAAGCGCCCCCGCGGACCGTCGCGCTTCCTGGACGCGCTGCGCGAACACTGCGAGGACGGACACGGGGAGGTCGAGGCCTGGGCGGAGCCGCCCGCGGAGGGCGAGGAGAACCCGGCCCTGGCGGACGGCGGCGCCGAACAGGCCTGGCCGCTGCCGCTCGACCCGTCCGCCCTGGCCCTGCGCCGCCGCGCGGCCGAGACCGTACTGGCGCATCTGGACCGGCTGACGCGGCAGCCCGCGGAGGACGTATCGCCCGCCCGGGAGGAACGGCCCGCGCGGGACGGACTGCCCGCGGGGGAAGAGCCGCTCGCGCGGGAAGGCCCGCGGGCAGAGGAGGACGGGGCCGGCCCGGAGCCGGCAGCGGGAGCAGGGACCGGCCACGGGACCGCAGGGGGAGCGGGGACCGGGCCGGAGACCGGTGCGGGCGACCGGCTCCCGGGCCCCCGTCCGGAGCCGGCGCCACCTGCCGGGGGCGCCTCCCTGTGGGACGGCGAGCCCTGGGACGCGGAACCGCCGCACGACCCGGACTGGCCGCCACCGGAGCCGGACCCGTACGAGCCGGACTCGTATGAGCCGGACTCGTATGAGCCGCACGCCTACAGGCGGGACGGGTCCGGGCGGAACCTGTACGAGGCGCACGGGTACGAGCGGGACGGGTCCGGGCAGAACCCGTACGAGGCGCACGCGTACGGCCGGGACGGGTCCGGGCAGGACGTATACGAGCAGGACGTATACGAGCAGGGCACGGCTCCGGCTGCTCCGGCCGCTCCGGCGGCTCCCGAGAACCGTGCGCCGGGCCTGCCGGTGCTGCCGCGGCAGCAGGACGGCCCGGAAGCCCCGGGCGAGCCGCCGGCCGGTCCCCCGGAGGACCATGCGGGGCTCACCCCGGAGGGCCATCCCGGGCTCACCCCGGAGGAGGCCCGGGCCGTCGCCTCCTGGGACCGTGACCTCGTCGCGCTGACGGGTGAGCTGCGCCGCGCCCGGGCGAGCGTCCTCGACGTGCCCGTACCGCCCTCGCTCAGCACCTCGCAGGTGCTGCGGCTCGCCGCGGACCCGGACGGCTTCGCGCGCGAGCTGGCCCGGCCGATGCCGCGTCCGCCGCAGCCCGCAGCCCGGCGGGGCACCCGCTTCCACGCATGGGTCGAGTCCCGTTTCGAGGAGCTGCCGCTGCCCCTGCTCGGTCCGGAGGAGCTGCCGGGCGGCACGGACGACGACGCCCACGACGGACCGGAGATCGCCGACGAGCGGGAGCTGGCCGCCCTCAAGGAGGCCTTCGCCCGGACGCCGTACGCCCGCCGCACACCGCACCGCGTGGAGTACCCGTTCCAGATCACCCTCGCCGGCCGCATCGTCCGGGGCCGGATCGACGCGGTGTACCGCGAGCAGGGCCCGGACGGCGACCGGTACGAGATCATCGACTGGAAGACCAACCGCGACCACACCGCCGACCCGCTCCAGCTCGCCGTCTACCGGCTGGCCTGGGCCGAGCGGCAGGGGGTGCCGCTGTCGGCCGTCACCGCCGCCTTCCTGTACGTGCGCAGCGGCGAGGTCGTCCGCCCCGCGGGGCTCCCGGACCGGGCGGGCCTGGAGCGCGTCCTGCTGGGCGAGGACGTTCCCGGCGAGGACCCGGACGAGGACGCCGACGTATCCCGTCCTCGTGACCCCGCCCCGTGACCCCGCCCCGTGACCCCGCCCCGTGACCCCGCCCCATAACCCCGCCTCGCAACCCCGCTCCGCGAGCCTCTCCCGTAACCCGCCCCCTCCTCACCCAGCGGCCCGGAGCCGGCGGCCCGCGCCCCGGCGACCTCGGAGCACGCAGCCCGACCCCGCACCCCGCACGCTGCACCCCGGAGCCCGAGGCCCGCCCCCCGGAGCCCGAGGCCCGCGCGCCCCGGCGACCTCGGAGCACGCAGTCCAGCCCCCCTCGCAACCCGGCCCTGCAACCCGGCCCTGCAACCCGGCCCTGCAACCCGACCCCGCACCTCGGAGCCCGCACCCGGCTCCGCACCCGGCTCCGCACCCGCAGCTCGCAGCGGCCCCCGCCCCCCGGCCCCGCACCTCGTAGCACGCAGCCCGTCCCGGCACCCCGGAGCAGGACCCCACCCCGGAGCCCGCACCCCGCGCCCCGCCCCCGGAGCCCGCAGTGCGCACGGCGGCCACCGGCCGTGCGCCGGTGCGGGCACGGCCGCTCTCCGGGCGCCGCACGGCGCCCGTTAGGCTCGCTTCCATGAGCACCACCCCGGACAGCGCCGTCCGCGCCTACATCGCGGACCATCGCGCGGCCTTCCTCGACGACCTCGCGGAGTGGCTCCGCATCCCGTCCGTCTCGGCCGACCCCGGCCACGCCCCGGACCTCCGCCGCAGCGCCGAGTGGCTGGCCGCGAAGCTCGCGGAAACCGGCTTCCCGGTGACCGAGGTCTGGGAGACGCCCGGCGCCCCCGCCGTCTTCGCCGAATGGCCCTCCGGCGACCCGGGCGCCCCGACGGTCCTGGTGTACGGCCACCACGACGTGCAGCCCGCCTCCCGCGCCGACGGCTGGCACACCGAGCCCTTCGAGCCGGTCGTGAAGGACGGCAGGATGTACGCCCGGGGCGCCGCCGACGACAAGGGCCAGGTGTTCTTCCACACCCTCGGCGTCCGGGCACACCTCGCCGCGACCGGCCGCAGCGCCCCCGCGGTCAACCTCAAGATGATCGTCGAGGGCGAGGAGGAGTCCGGCTCACCGCACTTCCCCCAGCTGGTCCGGGACCACGCCGAGCGGCTCGCCTGCGACGCGGTGATCGTCTCCGACACCGGCATGTGGGCCGAGGACACCCCCACGGTCTGCACCGGCATGCGCGGCCTCACCGACTGCCAGATCGACCTGTACGGACCGGACCAGGACATCCACTCCGGTTCGTTCGGCGGCGCCGTGCCGAACCCGGCCACGGAGGCCGCCCGCCTCGCCGCCGCGCTGCACGACGAGGACCGCAGGGTGGCGGTCCCGGGCTTCTACGACGGTGTCGTCGAGCTGTCCGAGCGCGAGCGCGAACTGTTCGCCGAGCTGCCGTTCGACGAGTCCGGCTGGCTCCGCTCGGCACACTCCCGGGCCACGCTCGGCGAGGCGGGGCACACCACCCTGGAACGCGTCTGGGCCCGCCCCACCGCCGAGGTCAACGGCATCTCCGGCGGTTACCGCGGCCCCGGCGGCAAGACGATCGTCCCCTCCGCCGCGCAGCTGAAGCTGTCCTTCCGGCTGGTCGCCGGGATGGACGCGGAGAAGGTCCAGCAGGCCGTCGCCGACTGGGTGGCCCAGCGCCTCCCGGCCGGCATCCGACACGAGATCACCTGGTGGGGCGCGACCCGCCCCTGCCTCACACCGCTCGGGCACCCCGCCCTCCAGTCGGTCGTACGGGCCATGGGCCGCGCCTTCGGGCAGCAGATCCGGTTCACCCGTGAGGGTGGTTCCGGCCCGGCGGCGGACCTCCAGGACGTGCTGGGCGTGCCCGTGCTGTTCCTGGGCATCTCGGTGCCGTCCGACGGCTGGCACGCGCCCAACGAGAAGGTCGAGCTGGAACTGCTGATGAAGGGCGTGGAAACCGCGGCGTACCTCTGGGGCGACCTCGCGGAGAATGGACGTGCCCTCTAGCCCCACAGCCGGCCCCACAGCCCCCGGCGCGCCCCGCCGCCCCAGCCGGCACCGGCGCCGTCCAACCGTCCCGGCCCACCACATGTTCCGCATGGGGGAGTAGGAAACACCTGTGACCACCTCGACCGAACGCTCCGCCGCTCCGCAGATCGCCCTGACCGCCCCCGGCGGCATCGACCGCGCCGCGCACCACCGCATGGACGAGGCATGGCTCGCGGCCGCCTGGAGCCACCCGACGACGCGGGTCTTCGTGGTCTCCGGCGGACAGGCGCTGGTCGACGACACCCCGGACGGGCGCACCGAGCTGGTCATGACCCCGGCGTTCGAGGCGCCGCTCACCGAGACCCACCGGTACTTCCTGGGCACCGACGAGGACGGCGTGCGGTACTTCGCGCTGCAGAAGGACGCGCTGCCCGGCCGGATGGACCAGTCCGCGCGCCCCGCGGGGCTGCGCGAGGCGGGGGCGCTGCTGTCGGACCGCGACGCGGGCCTGATGGCGCACGCCGTGGCGCTGGAGAACTGGCAGCGGCTGCACCGCTTCTGCTCCCGCTGCGGCGAGCGCACGGTCATCGCGGCGGCCGGGCACATCCGGCGCTGCCAGGCCTGCGGGGCCGAGCACTATCCGCGCACGGACCCCGCCGTGATCATGCTGGTCACGGACGACCGGGACCGGGCCCTGCTCGGACGGCAGGTGCACTGGCCCGAGGGCCGGTTCTCGACGCTCGCGGGCTTCGTCGAACCGGGCGAGTCGATCGAGCAGGCCGTGGTCCGCGAGGTCGCGGAGGAGGCCGGGGTCACGGTCGGCGAGGTGTCGTACGTCGCCAGCCAGCCCTGGCCGTTCCCGTCGAGCCTGATGCTGGGCTTCATGGCGCGCGCCACGTCACCGGAGATCGAGGTGGACGGCGAGGAGATCCACGAGGCCCGCTGGTTCTCCCGCGACGAGCTGGCGAAGGCCTTCGCGTCCGGGGAGGTGCTGCCGCCGATGGGCATCTCGATCGCGGCCCGGCTGATCGAACTCTGGTACGGGGAGCCGCTGCCCGCGGGCGCTCCGCGCTGAGGCGGGCGGCCCGCGCACCGGGGCAGGACCCGCGGGGGACTCGCGACAAGACCCGCGGGAGGGCCCGTGACAAGACCCGCGGGAGGACCGGGGCAGGGCCGGAAGGCTCCGTAACGAGATCCGGGCGGCGGCCCGGAGCCTCGGACCCGGGCGGCGGCCCGAAGCCGGTGACGGCGTCCGAAGCCGGGCGGCGGCCCGAAGCCGGTGACGGCGCCCGAAGCCGGGCGGCGGCTCGAAGCCGGGCGGCGGCTCGGGGTCCGGGCGGTGGCTCGGACCCGGGCAGTGGCTCCGATCCCGGCGGCGGCCGCGACAGCGACCCCGTGATACACGAAGCCGGCTCACCGGTCCCCGGACACGGCGGCCACGGGCCGAAGACACCTGATCCGATTCGATCCGGTCCGGCGCCGGGATTCGGCTCCGGATCACGCCGGCCCGGGAGCCGGCCGGCCGCCCGGAGCACGGGCGGCCGACCCGGCGGGCGGGCCCGGGATCAGGCCGAAAGCTTCTCCTTGACCTGCGCCAGCGAGGGGTTCGGCAGCGCGGAACCGTCCGGGAAGAGCACGGTCGGCACCAGCTGGTTGCCGTTGTTCACCTGCTCCACGAACTTCGCCGACTCCGGGTCGTGCTCGATGTTGACCTCGGTGTACGCGATGCCCTCCCGCTCCATCTGGCTCTTCAGCCGGCGGCAGTAGCCGCACCACGTGGTGCTGTACATCGTCACAGTGCCCGCCATCGGTTCCGCTCTCCTTCACATCGGTCAGGTTCGCCGGAAGAACGCACGGGGACCGCGGGTCATTCCCGCACAGCTGAGACGTGTGACCTCGTACGCCACCTCCTGCGCTGACCCGGCAGCGGGGCCTGACGCGCGCGACCAGGTACGCGTGACAGGTACGCGTGCCCTGGTCCGTGTGGCCTTCTGTTCACTGTTCGGCTGCGCAACCCGGCCCGCGCGGCCGGGTACGCGGGGTACGCGGGGTACGCGGGGTACGCGGGAGTCTTTGTGTCCGGCCCGGTACGCGCGACCTCCGGCGTGTGCCCGGGACGTGTGGCCGCGCGGCCGGGCGTGGCCGCGCACCCGTGACCGGGGTCACCGGTATGACCGCGAGCCCACACCTGTGGACAACCGTCCCGGTGCTCCCGGGTGACCTGGCAGCATGGCGGGGTGACCTCAGCAACCTCCTCCCCGCTCTTCCCGCGGCCCCCGGGCGCGTCGCACTTCCCGGCCGTGCCGGACAGCGCCGACGCCGTCCTCGAAGGTCTCGACCCCGAGCAGCGCGAGGTCGCCACCACCCTGCACGGGCCGGTGTGCGTGCTGGCCGGCGCGGGGACGGGCAAGACCCGTGCCATCACCCACCGCATCGCGTACGGCGTCCGGGCCGGTATCCTCCAGCCGAGTTCGGTCCTCGCTGTGACGTTCACCAACCGCGCCGCGGGCGAGCTCCGCGGCCGGCTGCGGCAGCTCGGCGCGGCCGGGGTCCAGGCGCGCACCTTCCACTCCGCCGCGCTGCGCCAGCTCCAGTATTTCTGGCCCAGGGCGGTCGGCGGCACCCCGCTGCCGGAGCTGCTGGAGCGCAAACCACCGCTGGTGGCCGAGGCCGCCGGAGCCCACGGCTTCCGCCTGGACCGGAACGAGTTGCGGGACGTGTCCGGCGAGATCGAATGGGCGAAGGTCACCCAGACCATCCCGGAGCAGTATCCGCTGATGGCCGCCAAGGCCGCCCGGGAAACCCCGCGCGACCCCGCCGAGATCGCCCGCGTCTACGAGTCGTACGAACGGCTGAAGCATGAGCGCGGCCTGATCGACTTCGAGGACGTGCTGCTGCTCACCGTCGGAGTGCTCCAGAGCCACAGCGCGACAGCCGACGAGGTCCGCTCCCAGTACCGCCATTTCGTGGTCGACGAGTACCAGGACGTCAACCCCCTCCAGCAGCGCCTGCTGGACCTGTGGCTCGGCGACCGGGACAGCCTCTGCGTCGTCGGTGACGCCAGCCAGACGATCTATTCCTTCACCGGAGCCACCCCGGACTATCTGCTGGGGTTCCGCAACCGTCACCCCGGAGCGACGGTCGTGAAGCTGGTGCGGGACTACCGGTCCACCCCGCAGGTGGTGAGGCTCGCCAACGACCTGCTGGCGCAGGCCCGCGGCCGCACCGCCGAACACCGGCTGGAGCTGCAGTCCCAGCGCGACCCCGGCCCCGCCCCGGACTTCACCGAGTACGGGGACGAGGTCGCCGAGGCCGAGGGCACGGCCCGCCGCGTCCGGCAGCTCATCGACTCCGGCACACCGGCGAGCGAGATCGCCGTGCTCTACCGCGTCAACGCCCAGTCCGCCGCGTACGAGCAGGCCTTTGCCCACCAGGGCGTGCCCTACCAGCTGCGGGGCGCCGAGCGCTTCTTCGACCGCCCCGAGGTGAAGAGCGCGTGGCTGCTGCTGCGCGGCGCCGCGCACTCGGGCGGGTCCGCCGACCCGGAGCTGGAGCGTCTCGACATCCCGGGCACGGTGCGCCATCTGCTCCGCACCCAGCGGGGCTGGGAGGACCGGCCCCCGGCCGGCTCGGGCGCGACGCGCGACCAGTGGGAGTCGCTGGCGGCGCTGGTGCGGCTGGCGGAGGACTTCGCGCGGGCCCGTCCGGACGCGCGGCTGGCGGATCTGGTGGCGGAGATCAGGGAGCGCGCCGAGGCCCGGCACGCCCCCACGGTCGAGGGCGTCACCCTGGCCTCGCTGCACGCCGCCAAGGGCCTGGAGTGGGACGCGGTGTTCCTGGTCGGCCTGACCGAGGGCATGATGCCGATCATCTACGCGGAGACGGACGAGCAGATCGAGGAGGAGCGCCGGCTGCTCTATGTCGGCGTCACCCGCGCCCGCGCCCTGCTCACCCTGTCCTGGGCCCTCTCCCGGACCCCCGGCGGGCGCCCGAACCGCACGCCCAGCCGCTTCCTCGACGGCCTGCGGCCGGGCTCGGGCCGCCGGGCGGCCGCCGGGCCGGCCCTCGCGGACGGCGGCTCCGGAGTGACCCGGGGGGAGCCGCGGCGGCCGGCCGGCGGCGGTTCCCGGCGGCGCGTCTCGGTGCGGTGCCGGGTCTGCGGACGGACGCTGACGGACGCCGGTGAGATGAAGCTGATGCGGTGCGAGGACTGTCCGTCCGAGCTGGACGAGGGGCTCTACCAACGCCTCCGGGACTGGCGCGCCGCACGGGCCAGGGAACTGCGCCAGCCGGAGTACTGCGTGTTCACCGACAAGACCTTGCTCGCGATCGCGGAGACCGTGCCCGGCAGCCCGCCGGAGCTTGCCGCCATTCCCGGCGTGATCCGGCGCAAGCTCGACCGCTACGGGGAGGACGTGCTGGCGCTCTGCGCGGGCGGAGATCCGCCGGAACCGGCCGCCGGAGAGCCGTTCGGGGACTGATCCGAAGTCGTCGCAAAAATAGTTTGCGCATGCCGCCGGATTCCCCATAGGTTCTCTATCACGGACCTGACGGGGTCTTTTTGACCCGTGAGTTCCGTGCTCTACTTGTACGAACGTGCACGACGGACTGGTTTCACCCAGTCCCCCGAGACGCCGAGAGGAGGCGAGTCCCATGACCAACATCACCAAAGTGACCGGCCGTGAGGTCGTCGTCTCCTGCCTGTCCGGCGTCTCCGTGCTCCGTGGCACCGGCGTGTCCGGCGCTGCCGAAGCACGGCTCGCCGAGCGAGGTCTGCTCGCGGGCGCTGAGCGACCGAAGGCACCGGCGGCAGTAGTGGCGGCAGAGGCATCGGCCTATGTCGTTGCGGCCAAGGGTGCCGACCTCCAGCAGACGTGGACCGGTGGCAATTTTGCCGGCGGCGCGATGTCTGCGGCCGAGCACCTCACGATTCGGGCCTTCCGCGGCCTTGAACCCTGGAGAGATCCAGCCTGATCGCAAGATCAGGTCGGCACCTTCCAGGGCCGCGGAACCCGAACCGGGATCCGCGGCCCTTTTCGTTGCCTCCAGCGGCACCGACAACAAGAACCCGGCCCACCAGGCCGGCCGACACGAGGAAGACACCGACTGTGCCCAGCCCAGCACACGCCCCGTCCCTCTCGCAGAACCCTGCGAGCCCCCCGCCCGGCCCTACGGAGGACTCCTTGACCCAGCCCATCCAGCTGACCGCGCTCGACGACGAGATCGAGCGCCTCGGCGAGCTCGTGCCCTGCCGCAGCTACGACCCGGAAGTCTTCTTCGCCGAGTCCCCCGCGGACGTCGAGTACGCGAAGTCCCTCTGCCAGACCTGCCCGCTGCGGGAGGCCTGCCTCGCCGGTGCCAAGGACCGGCGTGAGCCGTGGGGCGTCTGGGGCGGTGAGCTCTTCGTCCAGGGAGTGGTCGTGCCCAGGAAGCGGCCGCGTGGCCGCCCGCGCAAGAACCCGGTCGCGGCATGAACACCACCGGAACGATCGACCGCCCGCACACGCACGACCCCCAGAAGCAGGTCCCGACGATGAAGCCGCCCGCCGACGAGCCGTCCGCACAGCGCACAGCAGCCCGCACCACGTCCGGTGCCATCGACACACGTGAGAACAGGAACCGCGAGATGCAACTCATTCCAGAAGCCATGGCTCGTGCTCATATGCACGAGCGCATGCAGGAGGCCGAGTCCGAACGCAGAGCCGCCCATGTGGCCGCTGCCCGCCGGATGCAGCGACGCGCGGAGCGCGCCTCGCTGCGGGCCCGCCGCGCGCTGGCCATGGCCGTCATGCAGTGACGTCCGTACCAGCGGACCAACCGACATGCGAAGCGACAACTGAACAGCGGAACCACAACTGAAAACGAGCACCACTGAACGACCGGGGCCGGGCCTTTCGAGGCCCGGCCCCTGCCGCTTGGCCGCACCGCGCCGTGCCGCGTCGTGCCGCACCGCGCCGTGCCGCGTCGTGCCGTGCCGCACAGTGCCGCGCCGTGCCGCACAGTGCCGCGCCGCGCCGTGCCGCGGCACGGCACGCGGAGCCCATACGTCCCCGAAGCCCCGGGCCGGTGCCCGCACGTGCGGGCGGGTGCCCCTGCCCGCTTTCCCGCGCACACGGCCGGTCGGCCGCCAGGTGCGGCGCGGATGCGGGCCGACGGCCGCGCGTGCGGCCTGGTGTCGCGCTGCGCGGCCGGTGCGCCACGCTGTGCCGAGGTCTTCGACCCTGCCCCGCCGAGCCGCCCCGGCGCCGGAACCGCGGCACGCCGTCGATGCCGTTTCGGGCAGACCGAACAGCTCCGGCGGCGGCTCCGGCGGCGCTCGCTCAGGCCTCCGCGGCTCGTTCGGACTTCTCCTCCGCCGGGGATTCCTCCGCCGGGGATTCCTCCACCGCCATGGACTCCTTCGGCAGGGATTCCTCGGGGTGAGGGCTCGTCAGGCTTTCCGCCTCCCGGGGCCCGGGCACCTCGCCGTCCGCGAACCCGGGCAGCCACCTGTCGAGTTCGTCCCGCATCCGGACCGTCGCCCCGAGCTGGCAGAGCACCCCGATCGTGCTCAGCGTGACCCGGTGTATCAGGAGATAGGCGGGCGGAACGTTGAGCTGGCGCCCCAACTGGTGGGCGGGGGACCGCGGATCCGCGATCCGGGCCGCCTGGTGCCGCATCCAGTCCCGGGTGAAGGTGAACTCCGCCACCCCCGCCGGCTCGATGATCGGCAGCAGATAGTCGAGCACCGCCGCCGGGTCCAGCTCGATGGACGGTTTGACGAAGCCCTCTTCGCACAGCATCGCGTGGACCCGCTCCCCGTCACCGTCGAGCGCCATGCGCAGAGCGATCCCGATCAGCGGCGGCAGCCCGTCCGGCAGCCGGTCGACCGTGCCGAAGTCGAGGACACCCAGCCGCCACGGAGCCGGGCCGTCACCGGTGGGGTCTCCCGGCAGCAGCCGGAAGTTGCCGGGGTGGGGGTCGGCATGGAGCAGCCCGGTCCGGGCCGGTCCCGAGAAGAGAAAACGGGTGAGCAGCTGACCGGCCCGGTCGCGCTCCTCCGCAGTGCCGTCCGCTATCACCTCGGACAGCGGAATCCCGTCCATCCACTCCGTGACCAGCACCTGGTCGCTCTGGTGCACCACTTCGGGCACCACGACGTCCGGGTCGGCGGAGAACTCCGCCGCGTGGTCCCGCTGGGCCTGCGCCTCCAGGGAGTAGTCCAGCTCCTCGGACACCCGGTCGCGCAGCTCCGCGATGAGCGGCTTGATGTCCAGGCCCGGGATCAGCGGTCCCAGCAACCGGGCGAACCGTCCCAGCTGGGCGAGATCGGAGAGCAGCGCGTCACCCGCGCCCGGGTACTGCACCTTGACGGCGACCTCGCGTCCGTCGTGCCACACCGCCCGGTGGACCTGCCCGATGGAGGCCGCGGCGGAGGGCTTGTCCTGGAACTCCTCGAAGAGATCGCGCCAGTCGGCACCGAGCCGCTCCTCCAGCACCGAGTGCACGGTGCGGGCGGGCATCGGGGGCGCCGCCTCCTGGAGCTTGGTGAGAGCGGCGCGATACGGACCCGCTATCTCCTCGGGCAGCGCCGACTCGAAGACGGACAGGGCCTGGCCGAACTTCATGGCCCCGCCCTTCAGCTCGCCGAGCACCTTGAACAGCTGCTCGGCGGTGCGCTGCTGGAGCTCCCGGCCGACGATCTCCGCCGACCGCCCGCCGATCCGCTTGCCGAGGCCCCAGGTGGCCCGGCCGGCGAAGCCCAGTGGCAGCGCGGCCAGCTTGGCGGTGCGGGTGACCGCCTTGCGGGGAAGATCAGACATGCGCCCCTCCAACTCCACTGCGCTCTTCCGGAGGGCTGCTACCCGCCACACCGGCTCCCAGACCGGCACCGACCGGCCCGTCTCGCGGCGGGACCCCGCCGTCCCAGGAGTATGGCCGCTCGGCTGCCCCCGCCGCACCGCACCCGCATTCCGGATGGGGAGGAACCGGCTGCGCCTCCCACGCCAGGTCCGGCAGGGTGAACTCCAGCCGGGCGCCCGCGGACACCGGCGGCCTCCCGTCGAGGAAGGACAGCGCATGGGCCGCGGCCAGCCCGGCGACCACCGTGGCCAGCGCGATGTCGCAGGCGGGTACGGCCGCCGGACCGGAGCCGGAGCGCCACTGGGCGAGCAGGCGCGGTCTCCCGGGATCCTGCTCGGCCCGCAGCTCCTGCACACACCCGGCACAGGCCGACTCTCCCGGCAGCACGAGCGGCCCCACCACACCCGTGCCCTCCAGCACCCCGGCGTAGAGGTGCGGGATGCCGGCGGACAGCAGGGGCTCGGCCACGGCCGGATCGGGGGCGTGCGCCGCGAGCCCGTCGCGCGGGGCGAGCACCGTGAGCGCCAGCCCGCCCTCGGGGTCCCGCGCCTCCGGGCCGGCACCGGCTCCGGTCCGTCGGGTGCGGCGCCCCGGCGCGGCCGCGCGGACGGCCTTGCCCGCGGCGGCGTCCCGCCGCTCGCCGGCGGCCGTCCCGGGCAGTCCACCGGGCCCCGTGTCCCATGGCTCGACGCAGCCGCCGTCCATGACGTCGACCCGGCCCACCCCGGCGGCGGACAGCGTCGCTGCGACGGCGCTGCCGACCCGTCCGGCACCGCGCACCTGCACCCGCGCCTCGCCGCGGGCGGCGAGCCGGCGGGCCGCGGCACCCGGATCCGGGTGCACCAGGGACAAGGAGGCCAGGTCGGGCAGGAGCCGGTCCGGCACGGCGCTGCTGCCCCGCGTCCCGGACGAGCGGCCCCGACCGGGTGCCCGGTCGTCCAGCAGCCCGGCCGCCCCGAGCCGCCGCAGCAGCTCGTCCACCCGGTCCTCCCGCAGTCCCAGCCCCGCCGCCTCCTTCCGCAGCAGCGGCAGCCCGCGGGTGCCGTCGAGCAGCGAGAGGAAGCTGCCGGTCGCGGTGTCCACCGGGCCCAGCACCACGGCATGCGCGGGCGTGGCCCCGAACTGCACGGTCCGGCGGTCCCGCCAGCCGCGCCGCAGCGCGGGCTTGATCATCGGATGCACGGTGCCCCCCGTCGTTGTCTCTCTTCCCGGTGGGCTCAGGATGCCCGCCGGCGGGAACGGGCGGTGAAAGTTGTCCACAGGAGGAGGGGAATAGTCATTCAATCGGCTTGGGCTGCGGTGGAGGCACGTGGACGAACCGTGGAGGGGCGGGACTTCCCCGGGCGTCAGCGGGTAACGTCGTGGCGTGTCCGCCGACCCACTGCACCGCGCAGGAAGCAAGCCGTACAGGACGACAGCGCAGCCCGACCGATCCGGCGGCGAGGCGGCGAGCGCGGTCGAGGTGCGCCGGAGCACCCGGCGGCGGCGCACGGTGTCCGCCTACCGCGAGGGCGACCGCACGATCGTGCTGATCCCCGCCCGGATGTCCGAGGACGAGGAACAGCGCTGGGTGAGCGTGATGCTCGACCGGCTCGCGGCGCAGGAGAGCAAACGGATGCTGGGCGACAGCGAACTCGCCCGGCGCGCCGAGCAGCTCTCCGACCAGTATCTGAGCGGCCGGGCCCGCCCCGTCACCGTCCGCTGGGTCACCAACCAGAACACCCGCTGGGGCTCGTGCACCCCCGCCGAGGGCAGCATCCGGCTGTCCCACCGTCTCCAGGGCATGCCCGGGTACGTCCTGGACTACGTGCTGCTCCACGAGCTCGCCCATCTGCTGGTCCCGGGCCACGGGGCGCGGTTCTGGCAGCTGTTGGAGGCGTATCCGCGCACCGAGCGGGCCCGCGGCTACCTCGAGGGCGTGGTGGCCGCCGACCGGCTCCCGCACTTCCCCGAGAGCGGCGAGGACTGACCCCCGTCCTCCGGAAGGTCCCCCCGGGCCTCCGCGCAAACCAGTTGCGAACCTGTTGCGTACCGCCGTCGCCCGCCGTCGGACCCAGCGGTTAGCCTGACGCGGCAAAGCACCACGGCTCAGGATGGGGGACGGTCGTTACGTATGGCCAGGGAATTCCAGCGCGGCCACAAGGCCAAGATCAGTGACCTGACGGCGGGAACGGATCTGTACGTCGGCGTGCAGATGACCGGACCCGGACTGTCCTTCGACATCAGCTGCTTCGGACTGGACGCGGACGAGCGGCTGTCCGACGACCGGTACTTCATCTTCTTCAACCAGCCGAAATCCCCCGAGGAATCCGTCCAGTTGCTCGGCCCGCAGGCCGGTGACACCGAGTCCTTCCGGGTCACGCTCGACCGCGTCCCGCCGGGCATCCAGAAGCTGTCCTTCACCGCGACCCTCGACGGCGCCGGCCAGATGTCGCAGGCCGGCCCGGGCTACATCCGTATCGTCGCGGGCGGCGAGGAGGTCGCGCGCTACGCGTTCAGCGGCTCCGAGTTCAGCACGGAGCGCGCCGTGATGCTCGGCGACTTCTACCTCAAGGACGTCTGGCGGTTCGCCGCTGTCGGCCAGGGGTTCGACGGCGGGCTCGACGCGCTGCTGCAGAACTTCGGCGGTGAGGTGCTGGAGGAGGAGGCCCCGCAGGCCGCGGCCCCGCAGCAGTCCGGCGCGCCCGGCTTCGCCCCGCCGGCGCAGGCGGCCGCTCCGGCCGCACCGCCCTCCTTCGCCCCTCCGGCCGCACAGACTTCACCGGCCGCACAGGCTCCTCCGGCCGCACAGACTTCACCGGCCGCACAGGCTCCTCCGGCCGCACAGACTTCACCGGCCGCACAGGCTCCTCCGGCCGCACCGGCCCCGACGCCCGCGGCCCCCGCCCCGGCCCCGCAGTCCCCGGTGCCGCAGGCCCCCGCCCCGCAGCCCGCACAGGGCTTCGCGCCGCCCCCGCCGGGCACTCCGCAGGCTCCGCCGCAGACCCACGCGGCGCCGACGATCGCCGCCCCGATGGCGCCGCCCGGCGGCCCCGTGCCACCCCCTGCCCAGCCCGGCCCGCCCGGTCCGCTGCCGCCGCCGAGCGCCCCCAATCCGTACGCCCCCCAGGGCCAGCAGCCGCCCGGCCCGATGCAGCCACCGGGGCAGATGCAGCCGCCCGGCCCGATGCAGCCGCCGGGCGGAGGCCCCCCGTCGCCGTACGGCGCGCCGGGGCAGGTCCCCGGTCAGCCCGGCCCGTACGGAGTCCCGCAGGCCGCCGGCCCGCCCGGTCTCGGGGCGGCCCTGCAGAAGTACCGCGAGGCGCCGACCGGACAGCGCTGGACCCTGCAGAACCAGCAGCTCGTGCGCATCGACCTCGGCGCCGACGGCCAGCCCGTGCTCGCCCGCCAGGGCAGCATGGTGCTCTACCAGGGCAAGGTCGACTTCAGCTACAAGGGCGCCGGCTTCAGCGGCCGCGTCGTCGGCAACGCCACCGGCCAGGAGATGCAGCTGATGCGCTGCACCGGCCGCGGCCAGGTCTTCCTCGCCGAGAACGGTGCGCAGATCCACCCGATCGAGCTCCAGGGCGACGCGATCTGCGTCTCCGCCGAGAACGTCCTGGCGTTCGACGAGTCGCTCCAGCACGAGGTGCGCCGCGTCGAGGGGCACGGCATCCCGGGCGGCGCGCTGTTCACCATGCAGTTCCAGGGCACGGGCACGGTCGTCGTGAAGACCCAGGGCGTGCCCGTCGTCCTGCCGGTGACCCCGACGACGTTCGCCGACAGCAACGCGATCGTCGCCTGGTCCGCCGCCGCACAGGTGATCATCTCCAGCCAGGTGCGGCTGCGCCGGAACGCCTATCCCGGCCACAGCGGGGAGACCGTGAACCTCCAGTTCCGCGGGGCGCCCGGCAACTTCATCGTCGTCCAGCCGTACGAGGTCTGAGGGAGCCCGTGATGGACCAGCACATGATCTCGGGCTACGCCCCGACCCCGATCGCCGCCCGCATGGAGAACCACGGGCCCAGCATGCTCAAGGTCGCCATGCAGAGCGGCCAGGACGTCTTCGCCCGTACCGGCTCCATGGTCGCGTACGAGGGCTTCGTCCAGTACGAGCCGAACCCGCCCGCCGTCCGCCAGATGGCCTCGCAGTGGCTCACCGGCGAGGGCGCGCCGCTGATGAAGTGCAGCGGAGACGGTCTGCTGTATCTCGCCGACTACGGCGCGGACGTCGTCTGCGTCAATCTCGACAACGAGGCGCTGTCGGTCAACGGCACCAACCTGCTCGCCTTCGACGCCCACCTCCAGTGGGGCGTCCAGCGCGTCAAGGGCATGGCCAAGTTCGCCGGCCAGGGCCTGTTCAACGTGGGCATCACGGGCACCGGCTGGGTCGCGCTGACCTCCCGCGGCACCCCGATCGTCGTCGACTGCGGACGCGGCGAGGACGAGACGTATGTGGACCCGGACGCGCTCGTCGCCTGGTCCAGCGGGCTGAAGATGAAGGGGAAGCGCAGCTTCAAGGCGTCCTCCATGATCGGCCGGGGCAGCGGCGAGGCCTACCAGCTCGGCTTCTCCGGCCAGGGGTTCGTCGTCGTACAGCCCAGCGAGGACAGCACCGACCGGCTCCGGGCCCGGGGCTGAGGGGGATCGAAGACAGATGCAGAGTCCGCTTTTCGGCTACACCGAGAACCAGACGCAGGAGCGCTACGCCCTGCAGAACCCGCAGCTGCTGCGGGTCGGCCTCACCGGGCACGACGACGTCCTGGCCCGCAAGGGCAGCATGGTCGCGTACCAGGGCATGCTGGAGTTCGACGGCGAGTACCAGACCCAGGGGCAGCGCCGCGCCCGCGCCAACACCGGCGAGGGTCTGGACCTGATGCGCTGCTCCGGGCAGGGCACGGTCTATCTGGCCAACCTCGCCCAGTACGTCCACGTCATGGACGTGGACCACGAGGGACTGACGGTCGACAGTGCCTACGTCCTCGCGCTCGACTCCACGCTGCACTGGGAGACGATCGCCGTCGACAGCCAGTTCGGCGTGTCCGGCTCCGGCGCCTACAACCTCCAGATCTCCGGCCAGGGCAAGGTCGCGCTGATGACCTCGGGCAAGCCGCTGATGATGGAGGTCACGCCGGAGAAGTACGTCAACGCCGACGCGGACGCGGTGGTCGCCTGGTCGACCTCGCTGCGCGTCCAGATGCAGGCGCAGACGCACTCCTCCGGGGTCTTCCGGCGGCGTGGCAACACCGGTGAGGGCTGGGAGCTGAGCTTCCTCGGCCAGGGGTACGCGCTGGTCCAGCCCAGCGAGCTGCTGCCCCCGCAGAACGCCGTGATCGGCTCGGGCGTGCGCGCCCAGTACGGCATGGGGGCACAGGGCGCCCACGGCCAGAACCAGGGCAACATCTGGAACAACCGTTAGGAGCGTGGGTCGGCAGGGAGCAAGCCGCCGAGGGCCGGCGGTCGGGTCTCCGGCGGCCCGGGGCTGTCGGCGGTGCCGGGGTCGGTGCGGGGCGTGGTTGCTGCGGAGGGTGCTGCTGCCGCCCGGGCGCTCAGGCCCGGGTGGCGGCCGGTCCGGGGGTTCCGACCTGCCCGAAGATCTTTCGCGGGTTGTGGCAACCGGCGACCAGCCGCCATTCGGCGCGGGCTCCTGCTTCGCCGCGCAGCAGGAGTCTGCGGCCGTCTCGGCAGGTCATGATCGGTCATGATCTGCCCGAAGACGGGTTCGACGATGGCTCTGCGCTGGGCGTAGGCGGCGTCCGGGTTTGGTGAGCGGTTTGCGGGACATGCGCTCGCATGGCGTGGCGTCGGCGGGGATTCGTCCGCGCGGAGCGGGGCTGACGCGTCCGTCGTGGGACGGGCGGCCGGTGGCCATGAAGGTGCCGGTGCCGTGTCCTCCTTGCGCTCGGATGCGGCCTGAAGGTCCGCCTCGGAGCAGCAGCCCGCGTCGAGGAGCGCCTGACGTGCGTGGGTTCCGGTGTTCGCGGCGGGATTGGCCGAGCAGGCCGGTGCACTCGCGCTCGACCGCCCGCGACGAGCGCACTCCGGTGGTGTGCCCGTAGGTCAGTAGCCGGACCCTCAACCGCGGGTCATACGGCGGGAGCCTGCGCTTCTCGGCGCAGGACGCCAGGACCGGGCCCAGGTCGAACACCTCGTCGAGCAGTTGCTGCGAATCGGGCTACCGGAATTGTCCGTATGGAAGATCACGAACTGAGGGGGGGACGGCGTCGGGATCAACCGCCTGATCGACTGCCAAGATCCGCGGACAGCGCCGCGTAGATGTACTCGCTGCCCCAGCGATCCCCGTCGAGGTCGTTCTCGACCAGGTGCGCCTCCCGGCGCATCCCGAGGCGCTCACAGACCCGCACAGATCCGGTGTTCTCCACATCCAGCCGTGCGTAGAGCCGGTGCACGCCCAGTGTGTCGAAGGCAAACCCGGCCAGCGCCGCGGCCGCCTCGGTCGCGTAGCCGTGCCCCTGGTGACCTGGGGCGAGAGTCCAGCCGATCTCGGCCTGGGCGGCGCGGGCATCGGCCAGGGTGAGGCTCACCTCGCCAAGGACGCCGGGCTCATCGCGTCGGCAGACAGCGAGCGCCAGCTTGTCCCCGTCGGCGCGCCAGGCCGTCTGCGCCGCGCGCTCGGCGGCAACCTGCTCGCTGCGCTCACGCGTGTGCGCCGGCCGGTACAAGTAGCGCGCCACGCTCGGCAGGCTCTGGTAGGCGTACAGGGCGTCGGCGTCGGCGGGAGTGAACAGACGCAGTGACAACCGGGCCGTGGTCAACGGCAGCAGCGAGGCGACGTCCACGCGGGCCTCCGGGACGCGGATGTGGATCACATTGCGGACTGATTTTGGCATCACGGCTGCCCGGCAGCCACGCCTTTTCAGAGCAGCGCTCGGCAGCTTCAAGAGCAGCGCTCGACAGCCGCACTTCACCACGAGGCGCGGCGTTCCAGGAGTTGTTCACCGACCCACGCTCCTGGCCGGCGCCCGGTCCCGCGACGGGACCGGGAGCGGGGTACGGCCTGCCGCCGGGGTGCCGGCGGCAGGCCGTACCCCGTGGCCGCCACTTCTTCCGGCGCGGCGGCGTGGCTCTGTGGTGCCGCTTCCCGCGGCCGGACGAGGCCGTTCTCCTGACGCGGGCGGGGTCGTTCGCTGTGGCAGGACCTGTCGGCCGTGGCGGGACGGGACGGGAACCGTTCCCGTACGGATGCCCCGGACAACCCGGATGACCCGGCGCCCCGTACGGCAGTCGCGCCCCGTACGGCAGTCGCGCGCCGTACGGCAGTCCACGGGGCTCACGACACTCCCCGCCCGTACGACACTCCCCGAGCCGTACGGCAGTCCCCTCCCGTACGGACGGCCCAGGCACTCCGAGTGGGAAGGCCGCGGCCCCGTCCGGAAGGGGCCGCCGTCCTCCCTCAGAGCCGCGCGCGGGTCCGTGCGGCCAGGGCGACCACCGAGGCGTCGGCCACGGCGGGCAGCTCGTCCCAGCCGAACCAGCCCAGGTCCAGCGATTCCTCGCTGACCACCGGAGCCACCCCGGCCGGGGCGAGCGCGGCGTACTGCACGTCCAGATGCCAGGCGCAGGGCGTGAGGTGCCGGTCGAGCCTGACCGGCCCGCCGGGCAGCAGCTCCAGCCCGGCGATCCCGGACTCCTCGGTGGCCTCGCGCAGCGCCGCCTCCGCGAGGGTGGTGTCCTCGGGCTCACAGTGCCCGCCGGTCTGGAGCCACTGCTCCAGCTTGCGGTGCAGGGTCAGCAGGGCCCGGCCCGCGACCGGATCGACGATCAGCGCGCTCGCCGTCAGATGACCCTCCCGGCAGGACTTCCACATCCCGTCGGGGCGGGACGCCAGATGGTCCAGATAGCCGGCCCGCAGCTCCTCCTGGGCCCGGTCCGCGCCGGACGGCTCCGGCGGCATCCACTCCTTCAGTACGCGTACGGCGTCCTCGTGCAGGCTCACCGGCCGTCGTCGCCCTTGCTTCCGCCGTCCCCGTCCCCGTCCGCGCTGCCGCCACCGTCACCGGAACCACCGCTGCCGCCGGACGGGCCCGTGCCGCCCTCCGTGCCGCTGTCCGTACCGTCCCGGCCCGGCTGCTTCTTGTCCGGTGCGTGGCCGTCCGGTGCGGGACCGGACGCGCCGCCGCTCGCGGCCTCACCGAGCATCTTGTCCAGCTCGGAGAAGTCCGGCTGCTCGCGGTGCACGAACCCGTCCGGGTCGTCCAGGTCCTCGGCCGTCGGCAGCATGTCGGGGTGCTCCCACAGCCCGTCCCGGCCGTCGAGCCCCCGGGCGTCGGTGAGCGACGCCCACAGCCGCGAGGCGTCCCGCAGCCGCCGGGGCCGCAGCTCCAGCCCGATCAGGGTCGCGAAGGTCTGCTCCGCGGGACCGCCGGAGGCCCGGCGGCGGCGCAGCGCCTCGCGCAGCGCGCCGGCGGACGGCAGATGCGGGGCGGCCGCCGCGTGCACGACGGCGTCGACCCAGCCCTCGACCAGCGCGAGCGCCGTCTCCAGCCGGGCCAGCGCCGCCTTCTGCTGAGGCGAGTCCTCCGGCTGGAACATGCCCTGCTGGAGCGCGTCCTGCAACTGCTCCGGGTGCGTCGGGTCGAGCTGGCCGACGACGTCCTCCAGCTTGGCCGTGTCCACCTTGATGCCGCGGGCGTACCCCTCGACCGCGCCGAAGAGATGGGACTTCAGCCACGGCACGTGGGCGAAGAGCCGCTGGTGGGCGGCCTCGCGCAGCGCCAGATACAGCCGGACCTCGTCCAGCGGCACGCCCAGGTCCTTGCCGAAGACGGAGATGTTCAGCGGCAGCAGCGCGGCCTTGCGGGGCGGGCCCAGCGGCAGCCCGATGTCCGTGGAGCCGACGACCTCGCCGGCCAGCATGCCGACGGCCTGCCCGATCTGGGTGCCGAACATGGCGCCGCCCATGGAGCGCATCATCCCGAGCAGCGGGCCGGCCATGGCCTGCATCTCCTCGGGCAGCACGTCCCCCATGGCCGCGCCGACCCGCTCGGCGACCGGGTCCACCAGGTCCTTCCACACCGGGAGCGTCGCCTCGACCCACTCGGCGCGGCTCCAGGCGACCGCGGAGTTCGCCCCGGACGGCAGCGACGTCACCCCGTCCAGCCACAGGTCGGCCAGCCGTACGGCCTCCTCCACCGCGGCCCGCTCGGACGGTGAGACGCTGGCGTCCTTCGTCCCCTCACCGGCACCGCCGGACGGGACCGTGCCCTGCGCGACGGTCTGCCGGGCGATGTCCTTGGCCATGTCCCAGTTCACCGGGCCGCCCTCGTACGAGAGCATCTGGCCGAGCTGCTGGAAGGCGGCGCCCAGGTCGTTGGGGTTCAGGGAACCGAACATCGCGGCGAGCGGATTGTCCCCGCTGCCGCCGCCGAACCCGAACGGATTCGCCGGACCCTGTCCACCGGGCTGGTCGCCCTTCTTCCTGCCGTTGTCGCCGTCCTCCGGCTCCTCCGGCGGAAGGCCGAATCCGAATGGGTTGTCACTCACGGGTTTCCTCGGCTCGTAGGGCCGCCGACCGGGGCCGGCGGCGACTGCCCGACTTCACCACCCAGCGTAGACACCCCGCCCGCATCCGGGCTCGGTGCTCCGCCCGGCGGTCGGCTGCGGCAGGATGGATGCCACCTGGACCGTACGCTCACGTCACGTACGCACGTACGCAGACAACCGCTGGAGACGCCCGGTGAGTTCCCCAGACCCACAAGTTCGCGCAGCGCGAAACATTTCGGCAGCGCCCGGACGGCGGCCCGTCGTCGCCGTGACCGGTGCCGCCTCGGGCGTGGGAGCCCTGCTCACGCAGCGGCTCGCGGAGTCCGACGAGATCAAGCACGTCATCGCCATCGACGAGCGGCAGGGGGATGTCTCGGAGGCGCAGTGGCACGTCCTCGACGTCCGCGACCCGCTCATCGCCGGAAAGCTCAAGGGCGCCGACGTGGTGGTGCACCTCGCGCTCGACCTCGACCTGGAGACCGACGCCGCGGCCCGCTCGGCCTACAACGTGCGCGGCACGCAGACCGTCCTGACCGCCGCCGCGGCGGCCGGCGTGCACCGCGTCGTGCTGTGCACCTCGGCCATGGTCTACGGCGCCCTGCCCGACAACGACGTACCGCTCGCGGAGGACGCCGAGCTGCGCGCCACCGCGGACGCGACGGGCGTCGGCGACCTGCTGGAGATCGAACGGCTGGCGCGCCGCGCGCCGCGGGCGCACCCCGGCCTGAACGTCACGGTGCTGCGGCCCGCCGTCCTCGTCGGCGGCACCGACACCGCCCTGACCCGCTACTTCGAGTCACCGCGGCTGCTCGTCGTCGCGGGCTCCCGGCCCGCCTGGCAGTTCTGCCACGTCGAGGACCTGGTCGGGGCGCTGGAGTACGCGGCGCTGGAAAAGGTCGAGGGCGAGGCCGTGGTCGGCTGTGACGGCTGGCTGGAGCAGGAAGAGGTGGAGGAGCTGACCGGGATACGGCGGATGGAACTGCCGTCGGCGGTCGCTCTCGGCGCCGCCTCCCGGCTGCACCGGCTCGGCCTCACCCCGTCTCCGGCGGGTGACCTGGCGTACACGATGCATCCCTGGGTGGTCAGCGGCAGCCGTCTGCACGACGCGGGCTGGCGGCCCCGGTGGACGAACGAGGAGGTGCTCGCCGAGCTGCTCGACGAGGTCGCGGGCCGGCACACCGTGGCGGGCCGCAGGCTGGGCCGCAAGGACGCCACCACGCTCGGAGCGGCCGGGGCGACGGTCGCCCTGGTGGGTACCGCCGCGCTGGTGCGCCGGGCCCGCAAGGCACGCCGGAGGATCTGAGTGGAGGGTCCCGGGCCCCGGACGCCGGAAGGGAGGGTTCCCGTCCCGGGTGGCGTCCGCCCGTGCGGCCTTTGTCGGTGGGGTGCGGCACGATGGCGTGCATGGCAGGCGAACTGGCAGACGAGTACGAGCACGAGCGGCGCCCCCGGGGAGAGCACCCGGGCGAGTCGGCACACCCGGACCCGATCCGGCTGCTGGCGATCCGCGACACGCCGTTGTCGTTGGACGAGGTGTTCCGGGCGGTCGGCGACGACTCCGCGGGCGGCACCGCGCTCTTCGTCGGCACGGTCAGGGACCACGACGGCGGTGCCGGGGTGACGGAGCTGGGCTATTCCTCGCATCCGACGGCCGAGGCGGAGCTGCGGCGGGTCGCGGAGAAGGTGGTGGCGGACTTCCCGGTGCGGGCGCTGGCCGCCGTCCACCGGGTCGGTGATCTCGTCGTGGGGGACCTGGCCGTGGTGGTGGCGGTTTCCTGCGCGCACCGGGCGGAGGCGTTCGAGGCGTGCCGCCGCCTGATCGACGACCTCAAGCACGAGGTCCCCATCTGGAAACACCAGCGCTTCACGGACGGCACAGAAGAATGGGTCGGCGCGTAGCGCCTCGTTGGGGGGGTGGTGGTCGGGTGACGGGTGGGAGGGTCGGCGCGTAGCGCCTCGTTGGGGGGTGGTGGCTGGGCGACGGGCCGGAGGGGTGGCGCGTGGCGTCTCGTGTTGAGGAGCGGTGGCCGGGGGACGCGCGGGAGGATTGGCGCGTGGCGCCTCGGCGGTGGGATGTGGCGGGCCGCGGTGGCCGGCCGGCGGCGGTGCGTGACGGCATGACCCTGTTCGGTATGCCCGACTAGTGCACCTGGCGGATTCTGGTTGCGTAACCGGCACCCTGTGACGAGCGTTGAGCTTGCGGATGGTTAATCTGCTCATCGGTTGTTGGTTGCGCTTGTACATGGGGTCGGGAGGCCGGTATGGCGGCTGTCGCGTGGTTGCTGATTCCGGTTGTCGCGGGAGTGGGTGCCGGAGTGTGGGCCCGCTGGGCGGCGCGTAAGCGTACGACCGGGGATGTCGCCGAGCTCGCGGGGTATGCGCGGTTCCGGGCGGCGATGGAGCGTGACGGTTCCGGCCAGGACGCCGCCTGACCGTTCGCGCCGCTCGGCGCGCGTACGCAGTCGCCAATCCGGCCACGGACGGACCGGCCCCACGGGTGAACCTCTGAGCCCGTCCCGTACTGTCGTTCCATGCCACGCCGGACCGCGACGATGCTCGCCTCCACCCTGATGCTGATCGCGCTGCTGTGCGCGGGAGTGCTGATCCCGGTGCCGTACGCGGAGATGTCTCCCGGCCCCACGGTGAACACCCTGGGGGAGCACGACGGTGAGCCGGTCCTGGACATCAAGGGACGCGAGACGCACCCCACGACGGGGCACCTCAACATGACGACGGTCCGGGTCACGGGCGCGGACTACCGGATGAATCTCCTGGAGGCGGTGTACGGCTGGCTGTCCCGCGACGCCGTCGTGCCGCACAGCACGCTCTACCCGGAGGGCCAGACGGCGGAGCAGGCCGACCAGGAGAACGCCGAGGAGTTCAGCCAGTCCCAGGAGAGCGCCAAGGTCGCTGCCCTCGAGGAGATGGGCGAGGAGGTCGCCTCGCGGGTGGTGGTCGGCTCGGTCGTGGAGGACAGCCCGTCGCAGGGGAAGCTGCACGCCGGTGATGTGATCAAGTCCGTGGACGGCACCCGGGTCGAGGAGCCCGGTGACGTCGCGAAGCTGGTCACGAAGCACGAGCCGGGGGAGCCGGTCGACTTCTCCGTCGTCCCGGCAAAAAAGGCGGCCGCGGCGGAGAAGGCCCGTGAGCCGGAGCCGAAGGCCACCGAGACCGTCACCGTCACCACGAAGGAAGCGCCGGACGACGGCCGGGCGATCGTCGGGATCGAGGCCGCGACCGACCACACGTTCCCGTTCGAGATCGACATCAGGCTGGCCGACGTCGGCGGTCCCAGCGCGGGGCTCATGTTCGCCCTCGGGATTGTCGACAAGTTGACTCCGGGACCGCTGACCGGGGGCAAGTTCGTCGCCGGCACCGGCACCATCGACGAAGAGGGCAAGGTCGGGCCGATCGGCGGCATCCAGATGAAGACCGTCGGAGCGCGGGAGAAGGGCGCCGAGTTCTTCCTGACGCCCGCGGACAACTGCGCCACCGCGACCAAGAACCTCCCGGACGGCCTGACGCTGGTCAAGGTCGAGCAGATGAGTGACGCGCTGGCGTCCGTCAAGAAGATCGCCAAGGGCGACACCTCGGGCCTGCCGGAGTGCGCGAAGGGCTGACCGGGCGGAACGGCCCCGGCAGCAGGGCATCGTACGCCCCGGCCCCGGCCGGCAACGCTCCGAACCCGGCCCCGGCCGGCAACGCTCCGAACCCGGCCCCGGCGGATGACGCTCCGGACCCGGCCTCGAAGAGCAGCATTGCTCCGGACCCGGCCTCGGCAGGCAACAGCGCTCCGGACCCGTACCCGCCGGGAAGCCTCCGGGCCCGTCCCCGGGACGATGCGCGCCGGGTCCGGCTCCGGGAGGAAAAGTCCCGGCCCCGGACACATGCGGAACAGGCCGGGCCGCCACTGCGCCCCGGCCTGTTCCGGCGTCACTCCGCCAAGGGCGCGTCACTCCGCGAAGGGCGTCACTCCGCGAAGGTCGCCGTCAGCGCGTCGGCCAGCCCGGGCACCAGCCCGGCTCCGGTCAGCACCTCCGTCGGCGAGTCCTTCTCGCGCAGCCGCAGCGCCGACTCGCGGGAGCCGTCCCGCAGTACGGCGACGGTCATCCGGACCTCCCGGCTGCCGGGGTGGTCGGCCACCCACTTCGCCAGCTGGGCCTCGTCCAGATCGTCCGGTACGTCGGACTCGGCCTCCGGCGGCAGCATCAGCCGCTCGACCGTCATGGCGCAGCCGGCCACCGCGTCGGGCCAGGCGATCGTCGCCAGGAACTCGTCCAGCGGGGTGCCGGACGGGATCTCGTCCTGCTCCACCGGGGTGAGGGAGGACGTGTCGTTCTCGTCCGCGATACCGAGCTGACCGGCCAGCTCCGGTTCCTCGGTGCGGATGCGGGCGGTGTCGACAAGGGCGAAGAGCCGGGCGGGCTGGTCCCAGCCGAGCCCGGAGGCGTACTCGTCGATCTCGAGCACGGCGCGGGTCAGCGGGGCAGCGGCGATGGGGTCCGGGCCGGAGGATGCGGGCCCGGGTTCGGTCGGGGAGGACATGGACCACATCTTGCCTCCTTCGTGACCCGAATCGGGAACTGGGTAAAGCTTGAGTAAGTTGCATGAGTGGGCCCTAGGATCTCCGGGCCCGCTCATACGACAGCGAATCTTCGAGGTGCGCACCTTGGCTTTCCAGATGCCGGACCGCGGCGGAGGCCCGACAGGGCCACGGATCAGAGTCGGCCGGCCGTCCCGGCGCTCCAGGACCCTGCTCATGACGCTGGGCGTGCTGGCCGTGCTGGCCATGGCGTTCGTCATGTTCGCCGGGTTCTGGACGGACTGGCTCTGGTATCGCTCGGTCGCCTATTCATCGGTCTTCACGACCACCCTGTGGACCAAGATCGGTCTCTTCTTCGTCTTCGGCCTGCTGATGGCCGCGGCCATCGGGGTCAACATCTGGCTGGCGCACCGGATGCGGCCGCCGCTCAGCGCGATGTCGATGGAGCAGCAGAGTCTCGACCGCTACCGGATGAGCATCGCCCCGTACAAGAAGTGGGTGCTGCTCGGGGTGACCGCGCTGGTCGGCCTGATCGGCGGGGCCTCGGCCTCCGGACAGTGGCGTACCTGGCTGCTGTGGACCAACGGCGTGCCGTTCGGCCAGAAGGACCCGCAGTTCGGCAAGGACGTGTCGTTCTACGCCTTCGACCTGCCCTGGTACCGCTTCCTGCTGGCCTTCGGCTTCGCGGTCGTGGTGCTCTCCCTGATCGCTGCGGCCCTGGTGCACTACCTCTACGGGGGACTGCGGCTCACCAGCCCGGGGGCCAAGGCCACCGGTGCGGCGACCGGTCATCTGTCGGTGCTGCTCGGTCTGTTCGTGGCGCTCAAGGCGGTGGCGTACTGGTTCGACCGGTACGCCCTCGCGGTGAAGTCCAGCGACTTCAAGGCCACCGGCAACTGGACCGGGCTGCGCTATGTCGACGCCAACGCCTATCTGCCGGCCAAGACGATCCTCTTCTGCATCGCCGCCATCTGCGCGGTGCTGTTCTTCGCCACCCTCTGGCGGCGCACCTGGCAGCTTCCGGTGATCGGTTTCGGTCTGATGGTGCTGTCGGCGATCCTGATCGGCGGCCTCTACCCGGCCATCGTGCAGAAGTTCCAGGTCCAGCCGAACGAGCAGGCCAAGGAAGCCCCGTACATCAAGAAGCACATCGATGCCACGCGTGACGCGTACGACATCGACGACTCCAAGGTGAGCGACTACGAGGGCAAGGTCGACGTCGACCAGGCGGACACCGAGAAGCTCCGCGCGGAGGCCGAGTCCACGGCGAGCCTGCGGCTGCTCGACCCGAACGTCGTCTCGCCGACCTTCCAGCAGCTCCAGCAGGTGCGCGGTTACTACCAGTTCCCGGCCACGCTGGACGTCGACCGTTACAAGGACGAGGACGGCAAGGAGCAGGACACCGTCATCGGCCTGCGCGAGCTGAACATCAACGGCATCCCCGAGCGCAACTGGATCAACGACCACTTCAAGTACACCCACGGTTACGGCGCGGTCGCCGCCAAGGGCACCGCGACGACCGGCGGCGGCGCCCCGGACTTCACCGAGTCCGACCTGCCGACCAAGGGTGACCTGAGCGAGGAGAAGTACCAGCAGCGGATCTACTACGGCGAGAAGACGACGCAGTACTCGATCGTCGGCGGGCCGCAGCAGGAGCTGGACTACTCCGACGACAGCGGCGAGAAGCTGTACACGTACAGCGGCAAGAGCGGTGTGAACCTCTCCAACCCGGTGAACCGCGCGGCCTACGCCGCGGCGTTCAACGAGCCGCAGATCCTCTACTCCGGGGCCATCGGGGAGGGTTCGCGGATCCTGTACAACCGCACCCCGAAGGAGCGCGTCGAGGCGGTCGCGCCCTGGCTGACGATCGACGGTGACGCCTACCCGGCCCTGGTGGACGGGCGGATCCAGTGGATCATCGACGCGTACACCACCTCGAACGGCTATCCGTACGCGTCCCGCACCACCCTGGGGGACACGACGGCCGACTCGCTGACCGACGGCCAGCGCGAGGTCGTCGCCCAGCAGAACCAGGTCAACTACATCCGCAACTCCGTGAAGGCCACCGTGGACGCCTACACCGGCGCGGTGGAGCTCTACGAGTGGGACACCAAGGACCCGGTGCTGAAGACCTGGAAGAACGCCTTCCCGGGCACGGTCAAGGCCAAGAGCGAGATCGGCGACGAGCTGATGGAGCACCTGCGGTATCCGCAGGACCTGTTCAAGGTGCAGCGCGAGCTGCTGACCCGCTACCACGTGACCAGCCCCGCGCAGTTCTACAGCGGCAGTGAGGTCTGGCAGGTCCCGGACGACCCGACGAACAAGTCGGGCAACTCCGTCCCGCCGTACTACCTCAGCATGCAGATGCCGGACCAGGACGCGCAGACGTTCTCGCTGACGACGACCTTCACGCCGAACAGACGCGACAACCTCGGTGCCTTCATGGCGGTCGACGCGGACGCCGAGAGCGACGGGTACGGCACGATCAGAATCCTGAAGCTGCCGTCGAACACCACGGTGTCCGGCCCGCAACAGGTGCAGAGCAAGTTCAACTCCGAGACGGCCATCGCCAACGAGATCAACATCCTCCAGCGGGGCGACTCGGAGATCGAGTACGGCAACTTGCTCACCGTGCCACTGGACGGCGGACTGCTGTACGTGGAGCCGGTCTACGTCAGAGGTGCCGGTACCAACTACCCGCTGCTGCGGAAGGTCCTGGTCTCCTACGGCGACAAGACGGCCTTCGAGAACACCCTCGACGAGGCGCTCGACGTGGTCTTCGGTGACGAGAAGAGTGACTCCGGTGACACCGGGGGCACCGGTGACGGGACCGAGGAGCCACCGGACGGCGGCGACGCGGGTGAGCAGGACCCGACCGTGCGGGAAGCCCTCGCGGACGCCCAAGAGGCGTACGAGGCGGGCGAGAAGGCCCTCGCCGAGCAGGACTGGACCGAGTACGGCAAGGCCCAGGAGGACCTCAAGGCCGCGCTCCGCCGGGCCGCCGAGGCCGAGGAGGCAGCGTCCGGCGACGGAGGCGGACAGGGCAGCTGAGCAGGCACCACCCCGCGCCGTGCTAGAGTTGTGAACACAACGGCGCGGGGTGGAGCAGCTCGGTAGCTCGCTGGGCTCATAACCCAGAGGTCGCAGGTTCAAATCCTGTCCCCGCTACTCATATGAAGGGCCCGGAGTCAACAGACTCCGGGCCCTTCACTTGTGCGGGTGCTTGGGGCCGTCAGGCGTTTGAAGACACGTCATGTCGGGAAGTCGACAAAACGCCGAAGTGACTTCGCTGGCTGCGGTATACCAGGTGTACGCGGGTTGCAGGTGGTGCGACGATGGCCCTTATGGGGGAGAAGGCAATTCTGTTGGAATCAGGTCGGTTTGTGGCTGACCCCGTGACCGGGGGAGCCGGGGGAGTTCCGGTCGTGACGACCGGTCCGAAGAGCTGGGCCGAAGCCGACAGCGGCACCGAGGCCGACGGCGCCACCGCCACCGCAGACGCCGAGGCGGAAGCCCGGCACCGCCGCGCCGCCGAGTCCGGCGACAAGGAGTCCTCCAGCGTCCTGGGCGCCCTGCTGCTGCGCCGCGGCGACCTCGACGGGGCCGAGCCCCACCTGCGCGCCGCCGCCGCGGGCGGGGACCGCGCCGCCGCCAACAACCTCGGAGTGCTGCTGCACCAGCGCGGCTGCCGCGAGGAGGCCGCCGGCTGGTGGCGGATCGCCGCCGTCGCCGGATCCGCGGCCGCGGCGCACGCCCTCGGGCGGTACCACCGCGAGCTGGGCGACGAACCCGCCGCCGAATACTGGCTGCGCCAGTCCGCCGAGTCCGGCCACGCTCTCGGCGCGTACGCCCTGGCCGACCTGCTGGAGCACCGCGGTGACGCCGGAGCGGTGCGCTGGTTCCGCGCCGCGGCCGAGCAGGGGCACC
>NZ_WHPN01000029.1 GCF_009735685.1 Streptomyces lycii
ATCGAGGTGTCGCTGGTGCGGGCCGAGGAGGAGCGCGCCGCCGCCGAGCGGGCGAAGGCGGACCGGGAAACGGGGCTGGCCGCCGAGCGCGACCGCGGCCGGGACCTCAAGAGCGAGCTGGACAAGCTCACCGACTCGGTGCACCGCGGCGAGGTGCTCGGGGCGGAGAAGCGGCTGCGGATCGAGCAGCTGGAGACCAAGGCGATGGAGGAGCTGGGCGTCGAGCCGTCCGTGCTGGTGGCCGAGTACGGGCCCGACCAGCCGGTGCCGCCGTCGCCGCCCGCCGAGGGCGAGGAGCTGCCGGAGGACCCGGAACACCCGCGCAACCGGCCGGTGCCGTACGTCCGGGCCGCCCAGGAGAAGCGGCTGAGGGCGGCCGAGCGGGCGTACCAGCAGCTCGGGAAGGTGAATCCGCTGGCGCTGGAGGAGTTCGCGGCGCTGGAGGAGCGGCACAAGTTCCTCACCGAGCAGCTCGAAGACCTGAAGAAGACCCGGGCGGACCTGCTGCAGGTGGTGAAGGAGGTCGACGAGCGGGTCGAGCAGGTCTTCACCGAGGCCTACCGGGACACCGCACGCGAGTTCGAAGGGGTCTTCTCCCGGCTCTTCCCGGGCGGCGAGGGGCGGCTGATCCTGACCGACCCGGACAACATGCTGACCACCGGCCTGGACGTCGAGGCCCGGCCGCCGGGCAAGAAGGTCAAGCGGCTGTCGCTGCTGTCCGGCGGCGAGCGGTCGCTGACCGCGGTGGCGCTGCTGGTGTCGATCTTCAAGGCCCGGCCGAGCCCGTTCTACGTCATGGACGAGGTGGAGGCTGCGCTCGACGACACCAACCTGCAGCGGCTGATCCGGATCATGGAGGAGCTGCAGGAGAGTTCCCAGCTGATCGTGATCACCCACCAGAAGCGGACGATGGAGGTCGCGGACGCGCTGTACGGCGTCTCCATGCAGGGCGACGGAGTGTCCAAGGTCATCAGCCAGCGCCTGCACTAGCCGGGAGCGGCACGGGCGGCCGGCATCACACGGGGCCGGCAGCCGGCGGGACGGGGCCGGCAGCCGCCGGGGACCCGGCCGGCTGCCGGCCGGTGCCCGGCGGCGGCCCACGGCTCACGGCCGACGACTGACAGCCGTCCCGGACGGGCATCAGTCCCGGACGGGCATCAGTTCATTTCTTCAAGTCTCGAAAGATCCACTCTGATTCATGGTCGAAAACTCGTTACTCGACGGGTATTGACTTAGAAACTTGAAGGCATAGTCTCTGCAACGTTGCTTTTACCTTCAAGTGGTGGCACTCCCCGATTCGTGCGCCACTGGAGGTTCCACCCCCCACGCCCGGCAACGCGGCCGGGCTTCAGGAGAGAACGTGTCCAGCACCGCGACGCCGACGCCGGAGGGCCGCAAGGCCCGTCCGGAGCACATCGGCCATGTCATCTTCATCGCGGCGTCCGCCGCGATGGGCGGCTTCCTGTTCGGCTACGACAGCTCCGTGATCAACGGCACGGTCGTGGCCATCCGCGAACGCTTCGACGTGGGCTCCGAAGCCCTCGCCCAGGTGATCGCGGCCGCCCTCATCGGCTGCGCCATCGGCGCGGCGGTCGCGGGCCGGATCGCCGACCGGATCGGCCGTATCCGGGTGATGCAGATCGCCGCCCTGCTGTTCACGGCGAGCGCGGTGGGCTCCGCCCTGCCGTTCGCCCTGTGGGACCTCGCCCTGTGGCGGGTGGTCGGCGGCATCGCCATCGGCATGGCCTCGGTGATCGGCCCGGCCTACATCGCCGAGGTGGCGCCGCCCGCGTACCGCGGCAGGCTCGGCTCGTTCCAGCAGGCCGCGATCGTGATCGGCATCGCGGCGTCCCAGCTGGTGAACTTCGGCATCCTCAGCCTCGCCGACGGCGACCAGCGCGGCGAGATCGCGGGCTTCGAGGCCTGGCAGTGGATGCTCGGCGTGATGGTCGTCCCGGCGGCGCTCTACGGACTGCTGTCGTTCGTGATTCCCGAGTCCCCGCGCTTCCTGATCTCCGCCGGCCGGAAGGACCGCGCCCGGCAGGTGCTGCGCGAGGTCGAGGGCGCGCACGTCGACCTGGACACCCGGGTCGGCGAGATCGAGCTGGCCATGCGCAGTGACCGGAAGTCGACGTTCAGGGACCTGATGGGCGGCCGGTTCGGCCTGCTGCCGATCGTCTGGGTCGGCATCGGGCTGTCGGTGTTCCAGCAGCTCGTCGGCATCAACGTGATCTTCTACTACTCCGCCTCGCTGTGGCAGTCCGTGGGGATCGACCCGACGAGTTCGTTCTTCTACTCCTTCACCACGTCGATCATCAACATCATCGGCACCGTGATCGCGATGGTCTTCGTCGACCGCTACGGCCGGAAGCCGCTGCTGCTCATCGGCTCCGCCGGAATGACGCTCTCGCTCGGCCTCGCCGCCTGGGCGTTCTCCTTCAAGACCGGCACCGGCGACAACATCTCGATGCCCGACACCCAGGGCACGGTGGCGCTCTTCGCCGCGCACGCGTTCGTGCTCTTCTTCGCCCTCTCCTGGGGCGTGGTCGTCTGGGTGCTGCTCGGCGAGATGTTCCCGAACCGGATCCGCGCCGCCGCACTGGGTGTCGCCGCCGCCGCCCAGTGGGTCGCCAACTGGGCGATCACGGTCAGCTTCCCGTCCCTCTCCGACTGGAACCTCTCCGGCGCGTACGTGATGTACACCGCCTTCGCCCTGCTCTCGATCCCCTTCATCCTCAAGTGGGTGCCGGAGACCAAGGGCAAGGCGCTGGAGGAGATGGGCTGACACCCCGCCGCCCGGCTCCCTCCGCGGTCACTGCCCCGGCTCGTTCCCGAGCCGGGGCAGTGGCCGTTCCGGGTGGTGGCGCGCGTGCCGTGCCGGGGTCCGCGGGACACCGGGCGGTGGGGCGGGCGTGCCACGGCGGCCGGTGGCCGATACTGATGGAGTTATGGAAATCGTCATCCTTGCTGTAGTCATCGCACTGGTCGCGATCGGCGCCATCAGCGGACTCGTGGTCAGCAGCCGCAAGAAGAAGCTGCCGCCCCCGCCGCCGAGCGCACCGACCGTCACTGCCCCGCCCGCCGAGCCGCGCGTCGGGGAGGAAGCCGAGAGGCCGGGCGGCGAAGAACGCCGGACCGTCGAGGACGTCGGCCTGCCCGGCAGCGGCGCGACCGCCACGGAGGAACCGGCCGTCGTGCCGCCCGCCGTGCCGGAGGCCCCGGCCGTCGAGGTCCCCGAGCCCACCGCGGGCCGGCTCGTCCGGCTCCGTGCCCGTCTCTCGCGTTCGCAGAACTCCCTGGGCAAGGGGCTGCTCACGCTGCTCTCCCGGGAGCACCTCGACGAGGACACCTGGGAGGAGATCGAGGACACCCTGCTGGCCGCCGATGTCGGGGTGGCCCCGACCCAGGAGCTCGTCGAGCGGCTCCGCGAGCGGGTACGGGTCCTGGGCACCCGCACCCCCGAGGAGCTGCGCACCCTGCTCCGCGAGGAGCTGCTCGGGCTGGTCGGCACCGAGGCGGACCGCGCCGTGCACACCGAGGGCGGGCTGGAGGTCCCCGGGGTCGTCATGGTCGTCGGTGTCAACGGCACCGGGAAGACCACCACCACCGGCAAGCTCGCCCGGGTGCTCGTCGCCGACGGGCGGAGCGTGGTGCTCGGCGCGGCCGACACCTTCCGTGCCGCCGCCGCCGACCAGCTCCAGACCTGGGGTGAGCGTGTCGGTGCCCGTACGGTCCGCGGGCCGGAGGGCGGTGACCCGGCCTCGATCGCCTTCGACGCGGTGAAGGAGGGCATCGCCGAGGGCGCCGACGTGGTGCTCATCGACACCGCGGGGCGGCTGCACACCAAGGCCGGGCTGATGGACGAACTCGGCAAGGTGAAGCGGGTCGTCGAGAAGCACGGGCCGCTCGACGAGGTGCTGCTGGTGCTCGACGCCACGACGGGCCAGAACGGGCTGGTGCAGGCCCGGGTGTTCGCCGAGGTCGTGGACATCACGGGCATCGTGCTGACCAAGCTGGACGGCACCGCCAAGGGCGGCATCGTCGTGGCCGTGCAGCGCGAGCTGGGGGTGCCGGTGAAGCTGGTGGGCCTCGGGGAGGGCGCCGACGACCTGGCACCGTTCGAGCCGGAGGCGTTCGTCGACGCCCTGATCGGCGACTGACCGGCACCGGCGGGGCCGCGGCGCGGGCGTTACGGTCGCGCGGGCGTTACGGCGTTCGCGCGGGCGTCACGGGGCGGACCGGTGCGACACGAAGGCGAGGGTGCCGAGGAGCAGCCGGGCCTGCGGGAGCCGCCCCACGGTGTCCAGCGTCGGGGGACGCAGCCAGCGGACCGGCCCCAGCCCCGCGAGGTCCGAGGGCGGCGCGGTGATGTGGCTGCCCGGGCCGAGGCAGCGCAGGTCGAGCCGGGTGTCGTCCCAGCCGGTGCGGTAGAGCAGCTCGGGGAGTTCGGCGCAGGCCCCGGGGGCGACCAGGAAGTGCGCGCGGCCCTCGGGCGTCGCCGCGACGGGGCCGAGCGGCAGCCCCATCCGCTCCATGCGGGCGAGGGCGTGCCGGCCGGCGGCCTCGGCGATGTCGATCACGTCGAACGAGCGGCCGACGGGCAGGAGCACGGCCGCTCCCGGCACCTCGGACCAGGCCGCGGTCACCTCGCCGAGGGTGGCCCCGGCCGGCACCTCGGGGCCGAAGGGCAGCGGGTGCGCGCCGGGTGCGGGGCAGTCGGCGGCCCCGCAGGAGCAGGCGCCCGAGGTCTCGCCCGGGGTGCGCCCCGCCCGGGCGCCGGGCACCACGTCCCAGCCGTAGAGCGCGGTGTACTCGGCCACCACTGTGCAGTCGGAAGCCCGGCCGCGGCGCCGCGTGCCGGAGCGCAGTTCCCGGATGCCGCCGATCGTGAAACCCATGTCCTCTCCAACGGGTCACCCGTGCCGCGGTTACGGCACGGAGCCGTGATGTGACGTTGTGTCGCGGGGGTGGGGGCCCGGATGGCGCCGCGTGGTCTGCCAGGTGGTGGACGGCGGCACGCGCGCCCCCGTGAGCGCCTGTCCGCCGGTGGGTCTCGTCCCCTGTCAAGTGAAGCGCGAAGTCCGGCGGGTGGGTTCATCCGAAGGGGTGGCGAATGGTGGCGTTTCCGGGTTCGCGCTCGCGCGAGAGGTGATCGTAGGATTACTTTCGGTATCCGAACCGCCCGTTGGGCAGGCGCCGTTCGCGGGTATGCCGGAGGCATGAGGCAGCTGTCCCGGTGCTCCGGGACGGCCGCCGGACGGCGGCGGCGGTTGCGGGACAGGGCCGCGCAGAGGCGGCATTCTGGGACGACGTCCGCGCGGCGAGCGACGCGGACGACGCGGTACGGGGACGGGGGCCTACCAGTGGTCGGCAGCGGCGGCGCGGGCGGCAGCGCGGAGAAGCGCCCCAACGAGCCGCTGGGATCGTGGTTCCTGCGCAGCGGCTGGTCCAAGGGCGAGCTGGCGCGGCAGGTGAACCGCAGGGCCCGCCGGCTCGGTGCCCACCACATCAGCACCGACACCTCCCGGGTGCGCCGCTGGCTCGACGGCGAGCAGCCCCGCGAGCCGATTCCGCGGATCCTCTCCGAGCTGTTCTCCGAGCGCTTCGGGTGCGTCGTGACGACCGAGGACCTGGGGCTGCGCACCGCCCACCGGTCCATCTCGCCGGCCGGTGTCGACCTGCCCTGGACCGGGCCCGAGACCGTCACGCTGATCAGCGAGTTCTCCCGCAGCGACCTGATGCTCGCGCGCCGCGGCTTCCTCGGCAGCTCGCTCTCCCTGGCCGCCGGGCCCTCCCTGGTCGAACCGCTCCAGCGGTGGCTGGTGCCCGCCCCGGCGGCCCGGCCCGGGAGCGGGGGCGGGGGCGGCGGGGAGCCCGGCGTCCGGGACCGGGGCGGGCGCCCGTCCCGGCTGTCGCTGCCGGAGCTGGAGCTGCTGGAGAGCACCACGGCGATGTTCCGGCAGTGGGACGCCCAGTGCGGCGGCGGTCTGCGCCGCAAGGCGGTCGTGGGACAGCTCCACGAGGTCACCGACCTGCTGCACGAGCCGCACCCCGAGGCGGTGGCCCGGCGGCTCTTCGGGGTCACGGCCGAGCTGGCGGAGCTGGCCGGCTGGATGAGTTACGACGTGGGCCTCCAGCCCACCGCCCAGAAGTACTTCGTGCTCGCGCTGCACGCGGCCAAGGAGGCGGGGGACAAGCCTCTCGGCTCGTACATCCTCTCCGACATGAGCCGGCAGATGATCCATCTGGGCCGGCCGGAGGACGCGCTGGAGCTGGTGCATCTCGCGCAGTACGGCAGCCGGGACTGCGCGACCGCCCGGACGCAGGCCATGCTGTATGCGATGGAGGCCCGCGCCTACGCCAACATGGGCGCTCCCGGCAAGTGCCGGCGCGCGGTCCGCATGGCCGAGGACACCTTCGCCGACGTGAGCGCCGGGGACGGCGACCCGGACTGGATCCGGTTCTTCTCCGAGGCGGAGCTGAACGGCGAGAACTCCCATTCCTACCGTGACCTGGCCTATGTGGCCGGCCGCAGCCCGACCTACGCCTCGCTCGCCGAGCCCGTGATGGCCCGGGCGGTGGAGCTTTTCAGCCAGGACGCGGAACATCAGCGGTCGTATGCGCTGAATCTGATCGGCATGGCCACCGTTCATCTGCTGAAGAAGGAGCCCGAGCAGTCCGCGGCCCTGGCCGGGGAAGCGCTCGGAGTCGCCTGCCGGGTCCGTTCCGAGCGGGTGAACAACCGGCTCCGCAAGACCGTGGACGCCGCCGCCCGCGAATTCGGGGAAGTGGCCGAAGTGCTGCATGTGACCGAGCTGCTGGCCCGCCGGCTGCCGGATTCCGCGGAGCGCGGCCGGGCCGTCTGACGTCCGGCCCACCCGGGCCCCCGGCGCCGTACCGCGCCGGGGGCCCGGGCGTGCGCGGCCCCGGCCCGGACCGGCAGCGGGCGCCGTACCGCAGTTCACCGGGACGTAACACGGACGTGCTCTTCGTCACTGTGCCGAAACACCTGGCGGCATCGGCGGAAACGGCGCTGCGCCAATCTCTAGGCGAAAACCGGCCCTCATGTTTCATCCCGCACGGGCCTTCGCTTCGAGGAGACGTCGACATTGAATGGCGCAGATACCGCATTCGTACTGATCAGTGCCGCGCTCGTGATGCTGATGACACCGGGCCTGGCTTTCTTCTACGGCGGCATGGTACGGGTCAAGAGCGCCCTCAACATGCTGATGATGTCCTTCATCTCGCTCGGGATCGTCAGCATCCTCTGGGTGCTCTACGGCTACTCCCTGGCGTTCGGTGACGACATCGGCGGCGGGCTGCTGGGCAACCTGGACCACGTCGGGCTGTCGGGCATCGACTTCGAGACGCTGACCGGCGGCGACGAGGGCATCCCGGTCTTCGCCTTCGCCTGCTTCCAGCTGATGTTCGCGGTGCTCACCCCGGCGCTGATGAGCGGTGCCCTCGCGGACCGCGTGAAGTTCACCGGCTGGGCCCTCTTCATCAGCCTCTGGGTCACCGTCGTCTACTTCCCGGTCGCGCACTGGGTGTGGCAGGCGGACGGCTGGCTGTTCAAGCTGGAGGTCATCGACTTCGCGGGCGGCACGGCCGTGCACATCAACGCCGGTATCGGCGCCCTGGCCGCGGTCCTCGTCGTCGGCAGGCGCATCGGGTTCAAGAAGGAGCCGATGCGGCCGCACAGCCTGCCGCTGGTCATGCTCGGCGCCGCCCTGCTGTGGTTCGGCTGGTTCGGCTTCAACGCCGGTTCGGCCCTGGCCGCCAACGGCACCGCCGCGAGCATGGCGCTGAACACCCAGGTCGCCACCGGAGCCGCGATGCTCGGCTGGCTCGCGTACGAGCGGATCCGGCACGGCGCGTTCACCACGCTGGGCGCCGCCTCCGGCGCGGTCGCCGGCCTGGTGGCGATCACGCCCTCCGGCGCGCACGTCAACGCCCTCGGCGCGATCCTCATCGGCGTCGTCGCCGGTGCCCTCTGCTCCTGGGCCGTCAGCCTCAAGTACAAGCTGGGCTACGACGACTCCCTCGACGTCGTCGGCGTCCACCTCGTCGGCGGTGTCGTCGGCACCCTGCTCGTCGGTGTGCTGGCCATCGATGGTGTCGGCGGCATGACGCAGCTGGGCAAGCAGGCCGTCGGTGCCTTCTCGGTGATGGCGTTCTCGTTCGTCGCCTCCTGGCTGCTGGCCAAGCTCGTCGACGTCACGATCGGCTTCCGGGCCACCGAGGACGAGGAGACCTCCGGTCTGGACCAGGCGTACCACGCGGAGACGGGCTACGACTTCAGCGCCGTCGGCGGCCCGTCCTCCGCCCGTAGTACGGTTCCGGACCCCGAGAGCGGCGTGACCGGTGCCGCCGCGCCGAAGAACAAGAAGGTGGACGCATGAAGCTCATCACGGCAGTCGTGAAGCCGCACCGGCTGGACGAGATCAAGGAGGCACTCCAGGCCTTCGGCGTCCAGGGACTGACGGTCACCGAGGCGAGCGGCTACGGGCGCCAGCGCGGCCACACCGAGGTCTACCGCGGCGCCGAGTACACCGTCGACCTGGTGCCCAAGGTCCGTATCGAGGTGCTGGTCGAGGACGGCGACGCCGAGCAGCTGATCGAGGTCGTCGTGAAGGCGGCCCGTACCGGCAAGATCGGTGACGGCAAGGTGTGGAGCACCCCCGTCGAGACCGCCGTCCGCGTCCGCACCGGTGACCGCGGCCCGGACGCCCTGTAGTGGACCGCCGGGCGGCCCGCGGCACCGCGCGGGCCGCCCGGCGCGTTCCGTACCGCCTGCGAACGAGGGGAATCGGGTGACGGACAGCGCGCAGCACACCCCGGACACGACGGACCGGCCCGAGGGCTACGCGGCGGCCCGGATGCGTCTCCTGGCGCGGGAGGCGGAGCCCGGGCCGCCGCGCCGTTCGGCGCTGGCACGGCTCACCGACGACTGGCTGGCCGCGCTGTTCGAGGCCGGTGCGGCGGACGCGGCCGCCCGCGGCGGCGGCCGGGGCGCCCGGAACGGGCCGACCGCCGCACCGCCGGCCCGGCCGCGGGGCATCGCGCTGGTCGCCGTCGGCGGCTACGGGCGCGGCGAGCTGTCCCCGCGCAGCGACCTCGACCTGCTGCTGCTGCACGACGGCACGGCGGACGCCGCGACCGTCGCGGTCATGGCCGACCGCATCTGGTACCCCGTCTGGGACCTCGGGCTCGACCTCGACCACTCCGTACGGACCCCCGCCCAGGCCCGCAAGACCGCGGCCGAGGACCTGAAGGTGCAGCTCGGCCTGCTCGACGCCCGGCATCTGGCCGGGGACGTCTCGCTGTCCGCACAGCTGCGCACCGCGGTGCTCGCCGAGTGGCGCAACCAGGCCGCGCGGCGGCTGCCGGAGCTGCACGAGCTGTGCACGGAGCGCGCCCGGCGCAACGGAGAGCTGCAGTTCCTGCTGGAACCCGATCTCAAGGAGGCGCGCGGCGGCCTCCGCGACCTCACCGCCCTGCGCGCCGTGGCCGCCTCCTGGCTCGCGGACGCGCCGCGCGAGGGCCTGGCAGAGGCCCGCGCCCTGCTGCTCGACACCCGCGACGCCCTGCACCTGGCCACCGGGCGGGCCACCGACCGGCTGGCCCTCCAGGAGCAGGACCAGGTGGCGGCCGGCCTCGGCCTGCTGGACGCCGACGCGCTGCTGCGCCGGGTCTACGAGGCCGCGCGCACCGTGTCGTACGCCGGCGACGTCACCTGGCGCGAGGTGGGCCGGGTGCTGCGGTCCCGCGCCTCCCGTCCCAAGCTGGGGAAGCTGCTCCCCGGGCGGGCGGGGCGCACGGCGGCCGGACGCCGGCCGGGCGGCGGCGCGGAGGGGCGCACCCCGCTCGCCGAGGGCGTCGTGGAACAGGACGGCGAGGCGGTGCTCGCGCGCACCGCACGCCCCGAACACGACCCCGTGCTGCCGCTGCGCGCCGCGGCCGCCGCCGCCCAGGCGGGCCTGCCGCTGTCGCTGCACACCGTGCGGCGGCTGGCCGCCGCGGCCCGCCCGCTGCCCGTGCCGTGGCCGGCCGAGGCCCGGGAGGAACTGGTCACCCTGCTCGGCGCGGGAGAGCCCGCCGTCGCGGTGTGGGACGCGCTGGAGGCGGAGGGGCTGATCACCCGGCTGCTGCCGGACTGGGAACGGGTCCGCTGCCGTCCGCAGCGCAACGCCGTGCACATCTGGACGGTCGACCGGCACCTCGTCGAGACCGCGGTCCGGGCGGGCGCGCTGAGCCGCCGCGTGGGCCGCCCCGACCTGCTGCTCGTCGCGGCGCTGCTGCACGACATCGGCAAGGGCTGGCCGGGCGACCACTCCGTGGCCGGGGAGGTCATCGTCCGTGACGTGGCCCGCCGGATCGGCTTCGACCGCGCGGACACCGCCGTGCTCGCCACCCTGGTGCGGCACCATCTGCTGCTCGTGGAGACCGCGACCCGGCGGGACCTGGACGACCCGGCCACCGTCCAGTCCGTCGCCGAGACCGTCGGCGGCACCGAGACCCTGGAACTCCTGCACGCCCTCACCGAGGCGGACGCGCTGGCCACCGGGCCCGCGGCGTGGAGCACCTGGCGCGCCTCCCTCGTCGGCGACCTCGTCAAGCGCACCGCCGCCGTCCTGGCGGGCGGGGCGGCCGCCCCTCCCGGCGACGCCGGGGAGCAGCCGACGGCCGAGCAGGAGCGGCTCGCGATGGAGGCCCGGCGCACCGGCGGCCCGGTGCTGGCCCTCCGGCCCCGGCCGGACACGCCGCCGTACCCGGGGGAGGCCCCGGCGGACGGCGGTACGGAGCCGGGAACGGGCGGCGGCGCGGACCGGGGTACGGACACCGGGGAGGAGCGGGCCGCGGAGCCCGTCGGCGTCGAACTTCTCATCGCCGTTCCCGAGCGCCCGGGCGTGCTGCCCGCCGCGGCCGGGGTGCTCTCCCTGCACCGGATGACCGTGCGCGCCGCCGACCTGCGGGAACTGGAACCGCCCGCGCCGCCCGCGGGCGCCGGGGGCGGCGAGCCGGACGGGGCGGGGGACGGCGCCGTACTCCTGCTGACCTGGCGGGTCGCGGCCGAGTACGGATCCCTGCCGGACACCGCCCGGCTGCGCCAGGACCTGCTGCGGGCGCTCGACGGCTCCCTCGACGTGGCCGCGCGGCTGGCGGAGCGCGACTCCGCGTACCCGCGCCGCCGGGGCGTGCGCCCGCCGCCGCCACGGGTGACGGTCGCCCCCGCCGCCTCCCGGCACGCGACCGTGCTGGAGGTGCGCGCCCAGGACGCCCCCGGACTGCTGCACCGGATCGGCCGGGCGCTGGAGGAGGCCGCGGTACGGGTCCGCAGCGCCCATGTCAGCACGCTCGGCGCGAACGCGGTCGACGCCTTCTACCTGACGGGCACCGACGGAGCCCCGCTCACCGGCGTCCGCGCGTCCGAGGTGGCGCGGGCCCTGCAGGCCGCGCTGGCGGGTGCCGAGGAGCGGGCGTAGCGCCGCCCTGCCCGCCGTTCCCCGACGGGCAGGGACGGGAGGCCTGTACGGGACCGATATCCTGGACGGTGATTCACTCCGCCCCCGACGCGAGGACCGACGAGCGACGTGTTCGACACCCTTTCCGACCGCTTGGCGAGCACCTTCAAAACCCTCCGGGGCAAGGGCCGCCTGTCCGAGGCGGACATCGACGCCACCGCACGTGAGATCCGCATCGCGCTGCTGGAGGCGGATGTCGCGCTGCCCGTGGTGCGCGCCTTCATCAAGCAGGTCAAGGAGCGGGCACTCGGCGCCGAGGTCTCCCAGGCACTGAACCCCGCCCAGCAGGTCATCAAGATCGTCAACGAGGAACTCGTCGGCATCCTCGGCGGCGAGACCCGCCGCCTGCGGTTCGCCAAGAACCCGCCGACCGTGATCATGCTGGCCGGTCTGCAGGGCGCGGGCAAGACGACCCTCGCGGGCAAGCTCGGCCTGTGGCTGAAGGGCCAGGGCCACACTCCGCTGCTCGTCGCCTGTGACCTCCAGCGCCCCAACGCCGTCAACCAGCTCTCGGTCGTGGCCGAGCGGGCGGGCGTCGCGGTCTTCGCGCCCGAGCCGGGCAACGGCGTGGGCGACCCGGTGAAGGTCGCCCAGGACTCGGTCGAGTTCGCCAGGACCAAGCAGCACGACGTCGTGATCGTCGACACCGCCGGCCGGCTCGGCATCGACGAGGAACTGATGCGGCAGGCCGCGGACATCCGCGACGCCGTCCGCCCCGACGAGATCCTCTTCGTCGTCGACGCGATGATCGGCCAGGACGCGGTGAACACCGCCGAGGCGTTCCGCGACGGCGTCGGCTTCGACGGCGTGGTGCTGTCCAAGCTCGACGGTGACGCGCGGGGCGGTGCCGCGCTCTCCATCGCGCACGTCACCGGCCGCAACGTCATGTTCGCCTCCAACGGCGAGAAGCTGGACGACTTCGACGCGTTCCACCCGGACCGCATGGCGTCCCGCATCCTCGGAATGGGCGACGTCCTCAGCCTGATCGAGAAGGCCGAGCAGACCTTCAGCCAGGCCGAGGCCGAGAAGATGGCCGCCAAGCTGGCCAAGGGCCCGAAGGAGTTCACGCTCGACGACTTCCTGGCCCAGATGGAGCAGGTCCGCAAGATGGGCTCCATCTCCAAGCTGCTCGGCATGATGCCCGGCATGGGGCAGATGAAGGAGCAGATCAACAACCTCGACGAGCGGGACGTCGACCGCACCGCCGCCATCATCAAGTCGATGACGCCGGGCGAGCGGGCGGAGCCGACGATCATCAATGGCTCGCGCCGGGCCCGTATCGCCAAGGGCTCGGGCGTCGAGGTCGGCGCGGTGAAGAACCTCGTGGAACGCTTCTTCGAGGCCCGCAAGATGATGTCGAAGATGGCCCAGGGCGGCGGCATGCCGGGGATGCCCGGCATGCCGGGGATGCCCGGCGGTGGCGCGGGCAAGAAGAAGAAACAGCAGAAGCAGGCCAAGGGCAAGCGCCGCAGCGGCAACCCGATGAAGCGCAAGGCCGAGGAGCAGGCCGCCGCGGAGCGCCGCGAGCAGCAGGCGGCGAACCCGCTCGGACTGCCGCCGGGTCAGGACGCGCAGGACTTCGAACTGCCCGACGAGTTCAAGAAGTTCATGGGCTGAGCGCCGAGCGCCCTCGCCCGGGGGAAGGTGCGTGCCACCGGCCCGGTCGTGCCCGGTCCCGCGGGGTTTCCGGACCGGCGGCACGACCCGGCCGCGGCGCGGAGCGGGGCCGGAGCGTGAGCCGTACGCCGGGGCGCGAGCCGTACGCCGGGGCGCGAGCCGGCACGGGAGCGTCGGCCGGCCCCGGGCGTGAGTGCTTTCGAAGCTGCGGGGCCGCGTCAGACGCGGGCGATGAGATAGCGGAAGACGTTCGGCATCCAGACGGTGCCGTCCCGGCGGACATACGGGTGCAGGGCCTCCGCCAGCTCCTTCTCCACCTGCGCCTCGTCCGCCGCCTCCGCCGCCGCGTCGAACAGCCCGGTGGACAGCAGGCCGCGGACCGCGCTCTCCGGGTCCGCGTAACCGAACGGGCAGGAGAGCCGGCCGGACCCGTCGGGCCGCAGCCCCGCCCGGTGCGCCGCCTCCTCCAGCGCGTCCCGTCCGTACGGCCGCCAGCCGCCGGGCGCGCTGCCGTATCCCGGGCCGAGGTCCGGCGGCCGCGCGGCCTGCCGGGTCGCCGCCCGGAGCACCGAGGCCGTCGCGCAGCGCTCCGGTGGTCCCCAGCCGGCGATGACGACGGGGCTGCCGCGCTCGGCGAGCGCCGCGGCCGCGGTGAGCATCGGCACCAGCTCACCGTCCGCACCGGACTGCGGATCGAAGGCGGTGACCGCGGTGAAGCGCGGCCCTCCCTCGGCCGCGACCGCCGCCGGGCCGCCGCCGACCACGCGCGGTCCGTCCGCGGGCGAGCCGTGCGGGGCGGTGCCGGGCCGGAGCCGCTCCTCGGCGAGAGCCAGCCGCCTGCCGTCGGTGTCCGTGCCCGTCACGGAGGCGCCCCGGGCGGCGGCCATCAGCAGGGCGAGCCCGGATCCGCAGCCGAGGCCGAGCAGCCGGTCGCCGGTGCCGATCTCCAGTCGTGCGTAGACCGCCTCGTAGAGCGGCACCAGCATCCGTTCCTGGATCTCCGCCCAATCGCGTGCTCGGGCGTACGCGTCCCGGTGGCCGTGTGCGGCCGGGGGTGCGAGGTGCTGGTGCTGCCGAACGAGCGTGGGTGTCATCGAAGCGCCCCAATCCGCCGAGAGCTCAGTGCGTGTCTGTGGTTGCCCGCCCCCGTGGTCGCGCGGTGCCGCGTCCCCCCGGAGCCGGCGAACTCCGCACGGGCTGCCGAGTTCCAGGGGGTGTGCGACGGTGCCCCGGTGCTCCCCCTGTGCGCCCCGCTTCCGCGCGGTACGGGCGTGCACCGGGGGTGCCGGCTCACCGTTTCAGAGTGCCACCGCCGTACCGACTCCGCCACGGCAGAGCCGCCGTGAAGCGGCTCGGCTACGTCGAGTTCAGGAGGCGCGGCCTCGGCAGCGGCCCGATCCCGTGACCGGTGCGGAGGACGGGGCGCGGGGCGGCGCCCGGGCCGGAGGGTGCGCCCGGTACGCTCGCTCGCGAGACCCGCGGCCGGGGCGGGCCGTGCGGGCTGTACGGGTCGTGGGCGTCCGTGGGCGTCTGTGAGCGCCGCACCGCGCGAGAGCGCCGTGGCGAGCCGTGTCCCCGGCGCGCGAGGCCGGTCCCGCGCCGGGGCGTACGCGCGGGTAAGTACCGCCTTGTTGCGAGCTGCACTACTTCTCCACACATCGGCGCACGCGCCCTCGTCGCCCGCGCATGAACCTGTACTGACTGGTACGTGCAAATTATTTGGGATGCCCGGTATCGGAACACCGGGGCGGTCCGGCTCGTTGTTCACGACGTGAGCACGACACCATTTGTTCTCGCCGCAGAGCTGGCGCAGGCGTGGGCCGACATTCAGCGGCACCACCCCGAGCTGCCGGATCTTGCCGCGCCCGAAGCCCTCATCGGAGAGTCCTCGTCCGCCTGCGGCGCCGACCTCTCCTTCGAACGACTGCTCCACGAGGCAGTCCACGGCATCGCCGCGTCCCGGGGTGTCCGCGACACCTCCCGGGCCGGCCGCTACCACAACCGCAGATTCCTCGCGATCGCCGAGGAGATGGGGCTGGACCACCCGGACGAGCCGCATCCCAGCAGCGGCTTCTCGCTGGTGAGCCTCACGCCCGAGGCGAGAAAGCGATATCGCCCGACCATCGAGCGGCTGCACCGTGCGCTCAAGGCGTACAGCGCCGCGACGACGGGAGACGCCGAGCGCAGCTTCCGCGGCCCCGCCGCCCGGCACGGTTCGTCCGGCGGAGGAGTCCGGGTGAAGGCCGTCTGCGACTGCGGGCGCAACGTCCGCGTGGTCCCGTCCGTGCTGGCCCAGGCCCCGATCGTGTGCGGCGGCTGCGGCAAGCCGTTCCGCATCCCCGAGGCGGTCGCGGTCGCCTGACGACGCCGTACCGGCCCGCGGCCGCCCCCCACGCGCGCGCGAAGCCGCAGGGCCGTACGGCGGTGCCGTCGCGATGTGGCAGAATGGACCGCTGAGTACTCGGCAGCCGGTCCGGACCCCTCTCTCCCTCGGCTGACGCGTCCATCGAGCACTCGAATCCCGCAACCCCACGCGGGAGACGTCATGCTCAAACTCGTCGTAGAGCAGGAGACACCACTCCCGTGGCAGTCAAGATCAAGCTGAAGCGTCTGGGCAAGATCCGGTCGCCTCACTACCGCATCATCGTCGCCGACTCCCGGACCCGCCGTGACGGCCGGGCCATCGAGGAGATCGGCCTGTACCACCCGGTGCAGAACCCCTCGCGCATCGAGGTCGACTCCGAGCGGGTCCAGTACTGGCTGAGCGTCGGCGCCCAGCCGACCGAGCCCGTCGCGGCGATCCTCAAGGTCACCGGTGACTGGCAGAAGTTCAAGGGCCTGCCGGCCCCCGAGCCGATGAAGGTCCCGGAGCCGAAGGCTGACAAGCGCGCCCTCTTCGAGGCCGCCGCGAAGTCGGGCGGCGACGAGCCGAAGGGTGAGGCGATCACCCCGAAGGCGAAGAAGGCCGACAAGAAGGCGGACGAGGCGGCTGCCGCCTCGGCTGACACCGCTTCCACCGAGTCGACCGAGGCCTGAGGATGCTCGAGGAAGCCCTCGAGCACCTGGTGAAGGGCATCGTCGACAACCCCGACGACGTGCAGGTCGCCTCGCGCAACCTGCGTCGCGGGCGCGTGCTCGAGGTCCGGGTCCATCCCGAGGACCTCGGCAAGGTGATCGGCCGCAACGGGCGCACCGCTCGCGCCCTGCGCACGGTCGTGGGCGCCATCGGCGGCCGCGGCATCCGTGTCGACCTGGTGGACGTCGACCAGGTCTGATGACGGCCGAGCTGCGGGGCCGGGGGTGGCGAGAGCCGCTCCCGGCCCCTTCGGCGTTCACAGCGCCTCCGCCCGTGACACAGCTCTTCCGCGCGCGAACCGCGAACCGCGAACCACGGACAGGGCGCAGCGGACGGACGGGGGGCAGCGGAGGCCGACCGCTCGCGAGCTTGAAGGCGCCTCGCGGTGCCACGAGAGCCCTTCGCGACCACGATCACGAGCCCTGACGCGGTAACACAGAAGCACAGAGCCCTTACGCGGTAACACAGACCCGGAGAACACACCGTGCAGTTGGTAGTCGCCAGGATCGGCCGTGCCCATGGGATCAAGGGCGAGGTCACGGTCGAGGTGCGGACGGACGAGCCCGAGCTGCGGCTGGGTCCGGGAGCCGTGCTGGCCACGGAGCCCGCCTCGGCGGGACCGCTGACCATCGAGTCCGGCCGTGTGCACAGCGGCCGGCTGCTGCTGCGCTTCGAGGGGGTCCGGGACCGCACCGCCGCCGAAGCCCTCCGCAACACCCTGCTGATCGCCGAGGTGGACCCGGAGGAGGTCCCGGACGACCCCGAGGAGTTCTACGACCACCAGCTCGTCGATCTCGACGTCGTCACCGCCGACGGCACCGCCGTCGGACGGATCAGCGAGATCGCCCACCTGCCGTACCAGGACCTGCTGGTCGTCCGGCGGCCGGAGGGCGGCGAGGTGCTGATCCCCTTCGTCTCCGAGATGGTCCCCGAGATCGACCTGGAGCAGCAGCGCGCGGTGGTCACCCCGCCCCCCGGGCTCCTCGACGACGCACAGGCCGAGATCGCCGGCAGCCGCGACGAGGACCGCGGATGAGGCTCGACGTCATCACGATCTTCCCGGAGTACCTGGAGCCGCTGAACGTCTCGCTGGTGGGCAAGGCCCGTGCCCGCGGCCGGCTCGACGTCCGCGTCCACGACCTGCGGGACTGGACGCACGACCGGCACAACACCGTCGACGACACCCCGTACGGCGGCGGCCCCGGCATGGTCATGAAGCCCGAGCCCTGGGGCGAGGCGCTCGACGCGGTCATCGCCTCCGGCACCGGGGACGGCGCCGGAGAAGGCGTGCGGGAACCGGTGAGCCCGGTCGTCGTGGTCCCCACGCCCAGCGGCCGGCCGTTCACCCAGGAACTCGCCGTCGAGCTCGCCGGGCGGCCCTGGCTCGTCTTCACCCCGGCGCGCTACGAGGGCATCGACCGCCGGGTCGTCGAGGAGTACGCCGAGCGGTACGAGGTCCTCGAGGTGTCCATCGGCGACTACGTGCTGGCCGGCGGCGAGGCCCCGGTCCTGGTGATCACCGAGGCCGTGGCCCGGCTGCTCCCCGGCGTGCTGGGCAACGCCGAGTCCCACCGCGACGACTCCTTCGCGCCCGGAGAGATGGCCGCGCTGCTGGAGGGTCCCGTCTACACCAAGCCGCCGGAGTGGCGCGGCCGCGGCATCCCGGAGGTGCTGCTCAGCGGGCACCACGGGAAGATCGCCCGCTGGCGCCGCGACGAGGCGTTCCGGCGCACGACCCGCAACCGGCCCGACCTGATCGTACGCGCCGACCCCGCCGCGTACGACAAGGACGACCGCAGGATCCTCGCCGAGCTCGGCTGGGTGGAGCGGGAGGACGGCCGATTTGGGCGGGCGGCCGGGGACGTGGAAGAATAGGCCGCTGTTGTGCGTCCGGCGTGCGCCCCTGCCACAGGGGGAACGACGCCCGCCCGCCGCGCCGCCGCCGTCCTCGGCGGTACCCCATCATCATTCCGACATACCGCTGATGACCTGTGGCATCAGCGAGGAAAGCAGACGGTCATGCACCTTCTCGACTCCGTCGACGCCGCGTCGCTGCGCACCGACGTCCCCGCCTTCCGCCCCGGCGACACCGTGAACGTCCACGTGCGCGTCATCGAGGGCAACCGCTCCCGTGTCCAGCAGTTCAAGGGCGTGGTCATCCGCCGCCAGGGCGCCGGTGTCCGCGAGACCTTCACGGTCCGCAAGGTCAGCTTCAGCGTCGGCGTCGAGCGCACCTTCCCGGTGCACACCCCGATCGTCGAGAAGATCGAGGTCGTCACCCGCGGTGACGTGCGCCGCGCCAAGCTGTACTATCTCCGTGAGCTGCGCGGCAAGGCCGCGAAGATCAAGGAGAAGCGCGACAGCTGACGTACAGCGGGTCCTCACCGCCGGGCCGGATAGGCTCTCCGGTCGATGGACACCGACGAACAGCTTCCGGAGCGCGACCGCTCTCCCGGCCCCGACGAGGGGCGGGAGCGGCGGTCGCGCTCTCTGCGTTCCGTGTGCTCCGCCCTGCTGGACCGCTGGTACGACAGCGGTCCCTGGCGGCGCGCGGGGATGCTCCTGGCCGCCTGCGCCCTTGTGCTGGCGCTGCTCAGCGCCTATGTCGTCCAGCCGTTCCTGATCCCGAGCGGCTCCATGGAGAACACCCTCCGCGTCGGAGACCGGGTGCTCGTGAACAAGCTCGCGTATCGTTTCGGCAACGAACCGCGCCGCGGGGACGTAATTGTGTTCGACGGCACCGGATCGTTCGTCCACGGCGGCGGGTCCGGTGGGGCGATGGCAGGACTGCTGCGGAAGACCGCCGCGGCGGTGGGACTCGCGGAGCCCGCGGAGACCGACTACGTCAAACGGGTGGTCGGGGTCGGCGGCGACCGGGTCACCTGCTGCGACGAGCGGGGGAGGATCAAGGTGAACGGCGTGGCCCTCGACGAGGATTACCTGCGGCCGGGCGACAGCCCGTCGAACGTGCCCTTCGACATTGCCGTTCCAGAGGGCAGACTCTTCGTCATGGGTGACCACCGCAGCGACTCACGTGACTCCCGCGACCATCTCGGCGAGCCCGGCGGCGGTACGGTGCCCGTCGACCGCGTCATCGGCAGGGCCGACTGGATCGGCTGGCCGTCCGACCGCTGGACCGGCCTCGGCGGAACACCCGCGTTCGACCGGGTGCCCGGTTCCGCCGGCCAGATAGCGGGCGGCGGGCGTGGGTAGCCGCGGCCGCCCCCGGTACGGCCACCACCGGGCCCCCGCCGACACCCGGCTGCCCACCGGCACCCGCCCCTCGGGCGGCAGGGTCACCGGAGGAAGGGCCGAGCGCCGCAGGACCGCCCGGCGCATCAAGCGCCGCCGCCGCAGGTCCGCGCTGAAGGAAGTGCCGATACTGATCACGGTCGCCCTGGTGATCGCGCTGGCGCTCAAGACCTTTCTCGTCCAGGCGTTCGTGATCCCCTCCGGATCGATGGAACAGACCATCCGCATCGGCGACCGGGTGCTGGTCGACAAGCTCACCCCGTGGTTCGGCTCGAAGCCGCAGCGGGGCGACGTCGTGGTCTTCAAGGACCCCGGGGGCTGGCTGGCGGGGGAGCAGTCCGAACCCGCCGACGACCCCGTGGTGATCAAGCAGGGCAAGGAACTGCTCACCTTCATCGGACTGCTGCCCTCCGCCGACGAGCAGGACCTGATCAAGCGGGTCGTCGCGGTCGGCGGGGACACCGTGAAGTGCTGTGACAAGGACGGCAAGGTCACCGTCAACGGCACCCCGCTCGCGGAGCCGTACGTGCACCCGGGGAACACGCCGTCCGACATGAAGTTCGAAGTGGACGTCCCGGCCGGGCGCCTGTTCGTCATGGGCGACCACCGGGCGAACTCCGCCGACTCCCGTTTCCACCTCAACGAGGCCGCCGACGGCACGGTCCCCGAGGACCTGGTCGTCGGCCGGGCCATGGTGATCGCCTGGCCGTTCGACCACTGGCGGCGCCTGGAGGAACCGGAGACGTACGCATCCGTGCCCGACGGGCGCGACGGCGCGACACCCGCGGCCGCCCCGGGTCCACGAACCGAGAGGCCAGGGGCTCATACTGGACACTCCGGGCCCGAGCCGGCCCGGGATGTGCAAGCGACGGTCCAACTCCCGACTCCTGCGGAACTCTCGCTCGTTATGGGAGTGGTGGGCCTGCGCCGTGCGCGGCTCAGGCGGCAGCGTGGAGTGAGGAGTAATTGTGGGGGATGTGGCGGTCGGCGCACGTTCCGGTCACGAAGAGCCCGGCGAGTCCGGGAAGCGGCTGGAGGACGGCCGGCGCGATCGGTCCGAGGACGGCGGCGGAGGCGATGACGGGGGAGAGATGGCGGGCAAGAAGCAGCGTTCCTTCTGGAAGGAACTGCCGATCCTCGTCGGAATCGCACTGCTGCTGGCCCTTCTGATCAAGACCTTTCTGCTCCAGGCGTTCTCGATTCCCTCGGACTCGATGCAGAACACCCTGCAGCGCGGTGACCGGGTGCTGGTGGACAAGCTGACCCCGTGGTTCGGCGGCGAGCCCGAGCGCGGCGAGGTCGTCGTCTTCCACGACCCGGGCGGCTGGCTCGGTGACACCGGGGCCACCGAGACCGGCGCCGTGGCGGGCGGTGTGCAGAAGGTGCTCAGCTTCATCGGGCTGATGCCGTCGGCCGAGGAGAAGGACCTGATCAAGCGGGTCATCGGAGTCGGCGGGGACACCGTCGAGTGCGCGAAGGACGGCGCCGTCCGCGTCAACGGCAAGGCGCTGGACGAGACCGACTACCTCTACCCGGGCAGCACCCCGTGCGGGGACAAGCCCTTCGGGCCGGTCACCATTCCCGACGGCCGGATCTGGGTGATGGGCGACAACCGGCAGAACAGCCTCGACTCGCGCTACCACCAGAACCTCCCGGGCGCCGGGACGGTCTCGGTGGACGAGGTCGTCGGCCGGGCGGTCGTGGTGGCATGGCCGGTCAACCGCTGGCAGGGGCTTCCGGTCCCGGGCACGTTCGACCAGCCCGCCCTGAACGCGGCCGGCGCGGCCGCTCCCGTGGCCCTCGGGTTCGCCGGGGCGGTGCCGCTCGTCCTGTGGCGCCGCCGCAGGCTGATCGCCCGGGAGTTCCCGGTTTCGCCGCAGGGCCGGGAGAGCGCGGCGGAGAAGGCCCAGCCGGGCGGCTGACCCCGGACGGTACCGCCGGGTAGGGTGCCGTCCCAGGTCTTCGATCCGGGGAGCCGGGATGAGCACAGCGGGACGTACGGCGGACGGCAGCGGCAAGCTGGGCGGCGTGCTGTCCGGAATCGCCGTCGCGGTCGGCTGCGTGCTGTTCCTGGGCGGGTTCGCCTGGGCCGCGCTGCTGTACCAGCCGTACACGGTGCCGACCGACTCGATGGCGCCGACCGTCGCCCCCGGCGACCGGGTGCTCGCCGAGCGCATCGACGGCGGTGAGGTGCGCCGCGGCGACGTGGTCGTCTTCACCGACGAGGTGTGGGGCGACCTCCCGATGATCAAGCGCGTCGTGGGGACCGGCGGGGACAAGGTCGCCTGCTGTGACGACGAAGGCCGGCTCACCGTGAACGGTGAGCCGGTCGACGAGTCGTATCTCCCCGGCGACGGCCCGGCCTCGCCCAGCACCTTCTCCGCGACGGTCCCCCGGGACAGCCTCTTCCTACTGGGCGACAACCGCGGCGCGTCACTGGACTCCCGGGAACACCTGGCGGACGGCGACCACGGCGCCGTGCCCCGGGCGGCGGTCAGCGGCCGGGTGGACGCCGCGGCCTGGCCGTTGGAGGACCTCGGGATGCTGCCCCGGCCCGCCGCCTTCGAGGGGCTGCCGGGCGGTGTGTCGGAACCCGGGCCGCTGCGGCCGCTCACCTGGGCCGTGGTCGCTGGTACGGCGCTGATCCTGGGCGGGGCCGCGTACGGCCCGGTCGCGAACCGGCGGCGGAGGAAGGCCCCGGCCCGCGCCTAGGCGGGCCGTGGCGTTCCGCGCGGCGGAAGCCCGGTACGCATGCGGGCTTCCCCCGGGTCCCCGCGCGCAGCGCTCACGGGGGAGCGGGGCACGTGGCGGCCGACCTCCGGGGAACGGGCGGCGCCCCGTGAGACGGTGTACCCGAACGGGTTCGCACAGCCGCTGCGCACACTGATCGACGAGAGTCCCCCCGGAGCGGGTCCGCGGCCAGGAGACGGCGCGGACCTGACGCACAATAGGGGGACGCACTGGTGAAGGGGACGTGGCATGAGCGCCGAAGACCTCGAGAAGTACGAGACCGAGATGGAGCTGAAGCTCTACCGGGAGTACCGCGATGTCGTCGGCCTGTTCAAATACGTGATCGAGACCGAGCGGCGTTTCTACCTCACCAACGACTACGAGATGCAGGTGCACTCGGTCCAGGGCGAGGTGTTCTTCGAGGTGTCGATGGCGGACGCCTGGGTGTGGGACATGTACCGGCCGGCCCGCTTCGTCAAGCAGGTGCGGGTGCTCACCTTCAAGGACGTGAACATCGAGGAGCTCAACAAGAGCGACCTCGAGCTGCCGGGGGAGTCCGGATTCAGCGAGTGAGGCGAGTGGGGCGCGCTGCGAGTGAGGCCGGCGGCTAGTGGGGCGCGAGGCGAGCGGGGCTTGCGGCTAGTGGGGCGCGTGAGGCGAGCGGGGCCCGCGACGATGGCACGTGAGGCGAGTGAGGCCCGCGGCCAGTGGGGCGCGTGAGGCGAGTGTGAGGGCCGCGAGTCCGCGTTTTCACCCCGGCGGGTGACCGCGTTGTCCACAACCAGCGAGTAGTCCACCGTTCCCGTCCAAGATCCACCGGGAATCCGGAGACCGGCCAGAGTCGGTGCCGGAGGTGGTGCCGATGAACGCGCGACGAGCGCTCGGCCGCTACGGGGAGGACCTGGCGGCGCGACGGCTGGCCCAGGCCGGGATGACAGTGCTGGAGCGCAACTGGCGCTGCCGGGAGGGCGAGATCGACATCGTCGCCAGGGACGGTGACGCCCTGGTGATCTGCGAGGTGAAGACCCGCCGCGCGGCCGGCTACGAGCATCCGATGGCGGGCGTCCACCGGCGGCAGGCGGTGCGGCTGCGGCGGCTCGCGGCCCGCTGGCTGGCCGAGCGCAGGCCGGGGCAGGGGCCGCCGCCGGGCGGGGTGCGGATCGATCTGGTCGGCGTGCTGCTCCCCGGCCGCGGCGCCCCGGTGCTGGAGCACGCCCGGGGGGTGTCCTGATGGGATTCGCCCGCACCTGCTCGGTCGCCCTGGTCGGCGTCGAGGGCGTGGTGGTGGAGGTCCAGGCGGACCTGGAGCCGGGGATGGCGGCGTTCGCGCTCGTCGGGCTGCCGGACAAGAGCCTGGTGGAGTCCCGTGACCGGGTCCGCGCCGCGGTCGTCAACTCCGGCGCCGACTGGCCGCAGAAGAAGCTCACCGTGGGACTCAGCCCCGCCTCGGTGCCGAAGGGCGGCAGCGGCTTCGATCTCGCTGTGGCCTGCGCGGTGCTCGGTGCCGCGGAGCGGATCGACCCGCGGCAGATCGCCGACGTCATGATGATCGGCGAGCTGGGGCTCGACGGCCGGGTCCGGCCCGTGCGGGGCGTGCTCCCGGCGGTGCTCGCGGCCGCCGAGGCGGGACACCAGCAGGTCGTCGTGCCGGAGCAGACCGCTTCCGAGGCGGCCCTGGTGCCGGGTGTCTCGGTGCTCGGGGTGCGCAGCCTGCGGCAGCTGATCGCGGTGCTCAACGACGAGCCGGTCCCCGAGGAGGACACCGGGCCGGAGAACGGACGCCCCGACCCGGCGCTGGCCGGGCTGACGCTCCCGGGGGCCGGCGCGGTCGCGGGGCTCTCCGCGCGGACTGCCGCGGGCGAGCCGCCGCCCGACCTCGCCGATGTCGCGGGCCAGCGCGGGGCGCGGGCGGCGCTGGAGGTGGCGGCCGCCGGAGGCCACCACCTTTACCTCAAGGGCCCGCCCGGCGCGGGTACACACTGAGGGAGACAGACTACCAGGGGGCGGCAAGATGCCCTCTGACCAGCGGAAACGGTCTCTCAGCGCTCCACTACGAAGGTCCCTAGTCCTACTTCGCCGCGCGTCCAACCCTCTTCGCGTACATGCCGCATCGCTTTCGCCGCTGTCGCGTTGACGACCCCGAACTCTTCGGCAATCTCAAGCGTCGACGGCACCCGGCTTCCCGGCGGATACGTACCGTCCTCAATCCGCCGGATGATCTCCGCTGCGATCTGTCGCCACAACGGGCGCGTGCGGTCAAGCTCCATGCGGCAAGCGTGGGTGTCCATGACTGTCCGCGCATCCGTAGATAACCGTGGATAACTGCGGGTACGCTGAGGCATAGAAACGCCCCGACACCCGCTGTGGACGGATGCCGGGGCAACGGCCGATCACGCTAGGAGTGACCGACGTATGAGCAACCCTACCGAGGCGATTAGCGGACTTAGGCGCCTGCCCTGGAAGACGGAGAGCGGCAAGCCCGCGTACCTCAGCGCTGACGACCCGAACAGCCTCCTTGCTGTCATGGCTGACACCGTTGAAGCCCAGATGCTTGCGAGCGCCGAAGAGGTACTTCGGTTCGCGCGGGATCTACTGGCGGGGGGCACCCCCCTCACTGCGGATGAGATCGCGTACACGGCTCAGCGGCTGACTGAATGTCTGGCCGATGCTGTACGGGTGGCGACGCTGCGCGGGGAACGCCTGCCGGAGCCCGTAGACGCGCCGTAGAAGCCCGCAGACGACGAAGAGCCCCGTACCTCCCAGCGAAGGGAAGTACGGGGCTCAGTCGCGCTCACAGCGCCTCAGAACACGTCCGGGTGGTCACCGGTCGCGTAGAACACGTCATCCATGCGGGCAAACCAGCCGTTGCCACGCTTCAACCACTTGCGTGGCTCACGGCCAATCTCAGCGGCGAAGAGCGCGGCGAAAGCCGGGTACAACTCATGGGAACGCACGTCCACTGAATGCCGGTCGCGCACGATCGTTGCGGCAATGTCGGCAATATCGTTGCTGACGCGGAAATCTTTCTTCGGCCCGTTGTACTTCACCGCGTCTCCCAACTTGCAGCCTCAGCCGCGTTGATCTCAGCAACCCGCTTGAGGGCAAGCCGCTTGATAGTGGCAATGTCGTCGTCTTCGCTGTGCGCTTCGCTCGATGGTGCTTCAAGGTCCCGCAGCGTATTGTGAACGGCGCTGAGATAGCGAAGGGCAGGATGCGCAACCTTCGCACCGGAAGCACCAGTGATTGTGAATCCGTCAGCGGCAACGTCAGCAATCAACATGTCCCACAGTGCGCGGGCAGCGTCGTAACGGTCGCTTCCCGGGGCTGACTCGCCGTCTCCCGGATTACCGGCCGCTGAGGGCAGCGGGATAACCCTGCCTTCCTTCTCGGCCTTCCTGGCGCGGTGCTCGGCCTTTCGGCAGTTCTCTGCGTGGTAGCGGGCTCCGCGTCCAGCGTCCAGCGGGATCGGCTCATCACATCCACGGAACGCGCATGTCTTCGTCATATGGTTGCCCCCTTTCAGGGTGTCGCGCGGTAGCCGTCGCACGGGGGAGGGGTGGCGACGGACGGCCGCGTTTTCCGAGCTGGGACCGGGATCGCTGAGAGCACTTCCGTTGAACTTTTGGGGTGCTCTCCCCTCCCGTCTCCGCTGCACGATGATGCACAGCGAATGCAACGGCGTGTGCAATCTCGTCAATCAACATTTGCGTTGCGACACGAGCGGCAGCGCGCAAGGAATCCGTCTCCGCGTCGTGCGGGCTCCGAATCATCGGGCAGCTTGTCGTGACGCACGTATTGAATCTTCTTGCACCCGGGACATGCGGCAGGCGCAACGCGAATGTTCTTGCCGTCTTCCCATTGCTTCACGCGTCCACTTGCGCGCATCCACGCTGGGCGCATCCACGAAGGCCATTCGTCCAGCGGAACGGACGCACCGGGAATGCTTCGCACAGCGCGCCATATGAGCGGCTGACGTGTTCCGCGATCGATGATGTGCGGACCTTTCACGCTGTGTGCCCACTGTTGCGCAATCAGGTATTCGGCAATGTCGTCGGGGCACTGCACACGCACACCGGCCGGAGCCGGGGCACCCTCAATGAGCACCCCGGCATCCAACTGGACGAACACGCGTCGCGCGCCCGGTACCTCAATGGTCATTACGCGGCGGCAATGGTCATCTTGACGACAGCGGCAGCGTTCGGAACCGCAATCGCAGCGCGGGCAATGGCGCGAACACCAAGACCGTCCTGAAAGAATCCGGCCTGATCGCTGGTCTCAAAGCGCGCGTCCTGGTTCCACACGGCGTAAACCTCATTCGCGTCGTAGACCAGCGTGGTGTTTCCGTCAAGGTACGGAGTGACCTTGACCGGCACGCCGAGAATGCTGCGGCTGATTCCGTCGGTGCCGGAGCCCGCACCCGCGCTGAGAAGCTGACGACCGGTCGAGTCGGTGAGCCCCTGGAGCTGAGCCCAACGAGTCGGGTTCATGACCACAACGGACGGAGTGGCGTTCGCCTCTTCGAGAAGGCCGAAAGCCTCAGCGAACGGGGAAAGGTCGGCGTACTCAAGGTCAGCGTTCACGAACGACTGAGTCTGAATGCCAGCGGTGTTGGCGATTCCAACGAATCCGTCACCTGCACCGGTGCCGGTCAGCGCCTCCTTGTCGAATCCCAGCGCCACACTCCGCAGCATGGACTTTGCGACCGGGTTCAGCGAAAGGCGGTCGCTGTCGTTGACAAGCTCATTCGAGAGCATGTCAGAAGTGGCGATCTTCTTCGGCACAACGGTGATCAGGTCGGCCGCGAAACCGCCGGTCGGCAGGTCGGCAAGCTCACCGACGAATCCCGGGGTGTAGTCAGCGGAAATGCGGGGGGTCTTCCACTCACCGGCCCGGGTACTGACACGCTGAACGCCCGAAGACATGACGACGGAAGCCGGGGTGAGAAGGTCAACGAAGTTCTTGCTGTACTCGGCCGGAGTGAAAGCCTGAGCGGTAGAAGTGGAAGTCAGGTTACGAGCCTCAGCAACCTTGCTGTGCAGAAGGTCACCGGCAGTGGTCTTGGCAGTCATACGAGCCCTTTTGGAATGGGTCTTCATGGTGAGCAGCGCGGAAGCACGCTCGTTGTCGGCGGCAAGCTCCGCGCGAATGGCGGTAGCGCGGTCAGCATCGCCGGAACGCTTCTCGCCGCTGTTCTCAATCTCGCGAAGCTCAGCGGTAAGAGCGGTCATACGGTCGGCATTGCGGGCAGCCTCAAGAGCGGCAGCGTCAACAGTGGCCATAGAGGTAACTCCTCGTTCAAGTGCACGCGCCGAAACCGACGCGTCCGGATATGCAGGGGTGAGCACGGGGCCGAGTTCGAAAAGGTCGAACTTCGTAACCGTGCGGTGCGGCAAGTCGCCGTCGTGATTCCACTCGTCAGCGAGAGCAACGAACGTGAACGAAGAACCGTAAAGGTCTCCGCGTTTTACAAGCTCGTGCACACTGCGACCAAGCTCCGTATCCGGTAGATCAATGTCGTACCGAATTCCGGTCGCGTCAGCGGTGAGACGAAGGGTGCCGGAACGGGTCCGGCCTAGAACGTTGTCGGCGTTGTGGTTGAACGTCGCCGTAATGTCGGCGTCCACATTCGCCCACGCGTCGGGGGCAATGGACTCGGTGAACATTCCGCCGATCGGCTCAGACACAGCGCCGAAGACAACGCCGTAACCGGTCAGCTTGCGGTCATCAGTGGTGGACGGTGCACGGGCTTGAGCGCGAGTCTCAATCTCTGCCAAGACAAAATCCTTTCCATGAAAGGGGTCGGCCGGCTGCCAGCGGAATTACTGGGCCGGAGTCTTTATCGCGCGCTGGACATACACACGGCACAGCGGCTTTATCGGGAACAGTGCGGCGACAGCGAGAAAGGCGAAAGTGAGCGTCACGAATTTCGCCAAGCCGGGTGCAGGTCTATCCCGCGCACAATGGGCGTTGTCCGCCCCTCCCGCACGTCGTAACCGGCGCTCTCAACCACAGCGGCAATCACGCTGACGTGTGGGCTGTGCGTGAAGCCCTGAGAGCGTCCCCAGCGGCTCACAGCGGCCTTGAGGACGTACAGGGGCAGCGCATGCCCGCTGTCGTCCACGGTGACGGCCCGCAGCGCGTTGAAGACGTAGTCACGCTCAACGAATGACACTTTCACGCGCTGCCCTTCCGAGAGTCGAAGACAGCGGCCATAGCATTACTCGTCTCAGCGGTAACGCAGTCGTCGCAGCGTTCCGGGTGCTTGCGGTAGAAGCGCGTAGGCACGCCGAATCCGCAACCGGAGCAAACACGGAATTCAACGGGCTTGCGGTAGCGGGTCCGCGCGTACGGGTTACGGCGGTCAACAATGTTCATTGGCTCGCCCCTTTCGGGTATGACAAGGGGCGAAGCTCAGCGGCTCCGCCCCTTGAGAAATCGATCTGTCAGCGCTGGAAAAGCTCAGGGGAATTGCTGTCGTCGTACTGCACCGGTCCGCCAAACTCAGGCATGAGCCGAATACCGGCATAGACGAACGTGCCGCCCCGCTTCACAGCCTTTACGCCGTTCCGTTCAAGCTCACGACTCACAGACTGAGGCTTGAACTTCGCGCTTGTGTCGCCGTTCACGTCACGCCACTTCTTCAATTCCTCGTTGAACAGCGACCGCTTCACCGGCTCCGCGCTGTCATCGAACGTGAAGAGTTCGTCAATCAGCGGTTTCAGCGGGTCTACTTCGTCCTTGTGGTGCTCTGTCGCAAGTTCGACGCTCACCGGATCAACCAGCCCTTCCGCGTAATAGCGCTTCGCGCCCTCAACAATCCACGCGGCAACGCCTTCGCGCTCCGGGCCCTGAATCGTCGGCTCTAGCTCACGGTCAACGCGCCCAGCGAAAGACTGGCCGAACAGAATCGCCTTCGTACGTGCCCACAGCGCAGCACCACCCGACGCGAATTCCGGCAGTTCGTTGGTAGCCAACACGAGCGTGAACTTCGGAGCAAAGGTGAACGTCTTCCCGCGAAGATGCCGCGCGTTGATCCGATCCCCGCCCGTGTAGTTCTTGAGGCGCGCAGTGTCCATAGGCACACCTGCATTACCTTCCTGGGCAACAACCATGCGCGCAGTTCTCAGCGACGCAATCAGCTCAGTGTGCGGCTCGTTGCGCGTCTTCTCGAACAGCGAGAAAGGCACGTCAAGCACAAGCTCATGACCGAACACGGATTGCATGGTGCGAATCGTCGTGCCCTTGCCGTTGCGCCCCTTCTCGCCGTACCAAACGCCTAGCACGTGATCGCGCGCTTCGCCGGTCACGCACAGCCCCAACCACGTTTGGTAGTAGCGCTGCAAGTCGGCGTCACCGGGAAAGACCTCTTCCACAAAGCGGAGCCAACGCGGAGCGACAGCGTCAGGGTTGTAATCCACCTGGGCGCACTGAGTCAGCATGTCCGCCGGATCATGCGGCCGAAGCTCACCCGTGCGAAGGTCTACCGTGCCATTCCGGAACGTCAGCAGGTACCGCCGCTCGTCCATAGCGTCAATGGGAACGCGGAACTCCCGCAGCGAACGCATTTCGCGCACGATGCCCGTGCGGTGAAAGTTGACCAGCATCTTGGAAATGGCGGAGCCCGCCCAACGCCGGTCACCCTCAGCGGCACGCATACGGTGAATCAGCACTTCGGAAGCATCCGTCACAGCCTGCATTGCGGCAGCGTCGTCGGAAGTTGCCTCCCATACGCGGCCATTCCAGCGGTACCAACCAATGTTCTCCGCGTACACGAGCGTGTTGCCGCAGTGGTCATGCACGAAGCGCGCAAAGTCCGTGTGCCGCACGTCGTCGCTGACGTCCAGCCGCTTAGCCTGCCGTGCCCAATACGAGTCGTCGTAAGTCAAGGTGAAATCCCTTTCGGATGATGCGAGTTGGTCAGTCAAGGAACGCGTCAGCGGCACGGGAACTCTTCGCCTCAGTGCGCTTCACAGCGGGAAGCTCTTCGCCATTCCCCGCGTACAGGTCGCGCTTGAAGTTGTTCGCGTCAGCCGTAGCGGCAGCGAGAGCAAGCGTCGCGTGTACCTGGGCGATAGCGGCCATTTCAGCGGAGTCATACGCGCTGTGTGCCTTGTCGGCGTACTTCTCGGCAAGCTTGTAGTGCTCATATCCGTTCATGGGTGATGCCTCCATGTGATGCCTACCGGACAGCGGGAATGCCGACCGGCTAACCCACGCGCTCAGCGCGGGAAGTCTGGGAATGCAAAAACGGCCCTATCCGGGGAATCAACGCAACGGGGCATCACTACCGTTACGAAGACTCAACCCGGATAGGGCCGTCTCTGGAGCGTGGTATCAACCGCCACGCGGCGGGGCTTAGGGGTGCGGACCGTATGTGATGCCGTCCGCCGTGCTATGGGTACTAGAGCGCAAGGGATTCCCGCGCTCTCATACAGTCTCTAGCGAGTCGATTGCCTGCTAGGGGCACTAGAGCGCAAGGGGTTCCTGTCTGTGTTCAAGGGAGTCGGCAACCCGCGACAGCGAAGGGGGACGCGCTGAGCGTGTGGGGCAATTCTGATGCCCCCTGATCATTACCCCTATGCGTATTAGAGGGTTTGGGTAGAGGGGCACTGAAAATGCCCCAACGTGCTTCGCGTCCCTACCCGCTGTCTGAGCGCCCCTCAGCGCCGTTCTGCGGGCACGACGAAGCCCCGGCAAGCTCAGTGGCCTACCGGGGCTGTGTTCGTCGCTCAGCGCCTAGTACGTGGCGCCTGCCCGCCGCTCTTCCGCAACGAGCGCTTCACTGCGGGCAATGCCCTCAAGCTCCGCTTCCGCCGGATCATCGAAATGCACTCCCACGCTGACGCGCTCCGGGTCCCACTTCCGCCCCTTCGTCGTTGGGGCAACGTTCGCCCGGACGTGCATGGACAGCAGCAACAGCCGTTTCCCCGCTGTGTCGGCGTTCGCCCAGCGCTGGGCGACGGTTTCGCCGGTCGGTACCCACTTCCATTCGGGTTCGGTCACGGGCTCCGCCTGAGCATCTTCTAGGGCTTCCTGCCGTGCTTCAAGCTGTCCCAGTACGGCAGTCTGAGCGGCGCCCCTGAGCCCCGGCAGCACAGCGGCAAGCTCTGCGATATCGGATTGCAGCTCTTCAATCGCTGCGCTCATGTCGTTGCCGCCGACGAGTACCCGTTCCGTGTAGGGCATCTTGCCGAAGGTGCGGAGAAGCCACGTTTCAACTTCGGCTTCAAGCTTCTCAGCGTTGACGGAAATACCGGGGCACTTGCCTTCGTCCCGCTGACGCTTGTACCGCGCGGCCCCACACGTGTACAGGTCCATGCGCTTGCCCTTGTACTCGCGTGAGTTGTAGTACAGCCCTTCATTACACAGCGGGCACCATGCGACGTGAAGAAGCATTGTTGCCTTTCGGCGCGGCCTTCTCGTCTCGACGCCGTTCGCGTCCAACGTCGCCTGTAGCGTGCGCCATTCGTCGTCGTCAATCAGCGCGGGACCGACCTTTACGGGGCTGCCGTCAGGGTTACGAACAACGCGGCGTTCGGCACGCTTTCCCTGTACGCGGTATCCGCGCAGCACTTCGGACCGAAGGTGTTGGTACAGCGCGGAATAGGTCCACTTCGCGCGTTCGCCGGTCAGCTCTTCCCCGCGCTGAGCCTTTCGGTAGTCACCGGGGGAGAGTTCGCCGGAGTTGTTGAGCCTTTCTACTTCGGCGCTGAGCGTGTGCCCCTCGTTGATCCGCTGAATGACGTTGCGGAGAACAGCGGCAGCGGGCTTGTCAATGTCGAGCCGCTTGTTTCCTTCGCTGTCCGGCACGACCTTGAACCCGTAGGGTGCCGCTCCGCCGAGCCATTTGCCACCGGCGCGGAGTTCTACGCGGCTCCGAAGAATGCGCTGTTGGATTGTCTCGCGCTCAAGCTGGGCGAAGGCAACCATGAGCGTGACGACGAAGCGCCCATACGGGCTTGTGAGGTCGGCCTGCCCCTGAACGTCGGCAAGCGTTGTGCTGAAGGTGTCGAGAGTTTCGACCAATGCCGCGAAGTGGCCGGTTACGCGAGAGAAGCGGTCAACGCTGCGGGCAACGACTACGTCAATGCCGTGAATGGCAGCGAGGATCTTGCCGAAGCCTTCCCGCTCCTCCGGCCGAATGCTGCCGCTGACGCCAATGTCATGGGCGACAAGCACGACTTCATATCCGCGCAGATTGCACCATGCCCGCGCGTCGGCCTCTTGCGTTGCGATTGACGTTGACGCGTCGTCGTCGCGCGATAGGCGACAATAAATAGCGGCGCGGAGCGGGTTGCCGTTCTGCTGAGCTGGAATCACTGCCGAACTCTCCTTGTGTCTCGGTCAGTATGTCCCATCGGGAGCAGGCAAGACGATGCTGGCCGAGCGGCTCCCGGCGCTGCTCCCGCCGCTCACCCGGCAGGAGTCCCTGGAGGTCACCGCCGTCCATTCGGTCGCCGGCATCCTCCCGCCGGGCAAGCCCCTGGTGGACACGCCGCCGTACTGCGCGCCGCACCACTCGGCGACCATGCCGTCGCTCGTGGGCGGTGGCAACGGCCTGCCGAGACCCGGAGCCGTGTCCCTGGCCCACCGGGGAGTGCTGTTTCTCGACGAGGCGCCGGAATTCAGCGTCCGGGTCCTCGACGCGCTGCGCCAGCCGCTGGAGTCGGGACATGTCGTGGTGGCCCGCAGCGCCGGAGTCGTGCGGCTGCCGGCACGGTTCCTGCTGGTGCTCGCCGCCAATCCGTGCCCGTGCGGACGGCATTCACTGCTCGGCTCCGGCTGCGAGTGCCCGCCATCGGCGATCCGGCGCTATCAGGCCCGGCTGTCCGGGCCGCTCCTGGACCGCGTCGACCTGCGGATCGAAGCGGAGCCGGTCAGCAGGGCGGAGCTCACCGGCCGGACCGGGGGAGGGGAGTCCACCAAGCTGGTCGCGGAGCGGGTGCGGCTGGCGAGGGAGCGGGCCTCGGCGCGGCTCGCGGACACCCCGTGGCAGCTCAACAGCGAGGTTCCCGGACATGAGCTGCGCACGCGGTGGCGTCCGGCCCCGGGGGCGCTGGGGGAGGCCGAGCGGGACATGGAGCGCGGACTGCTCACCGCCCGTGGCCTGGACCGCGTTCTGCGGGTCGCGTGGACGGTCGCCGATCTCGCCGGACGGGGACGGCCCGAGGCGGCTGACGTGGCGCAGGCGCTGCAACTGCGCACCGGCGTGCAGCGCGGTGCGGTCCCCGCGGGAGGGCCGTTGTGAGCGGGCCGGGGACGAACGACGAGCGTGCGGACGCCCGGCTGGCGCGCGCGGCCCTCACGCGGGTCGCCGAGCCGGGGGACGAACTGGTCGGCCGCTGGACGCGGGAGCTGGGCCCGGTCGGGCTGATGCGGCTGCTGAGGGGCGGTGGCGATCCTCCGTCGGCGGTCGGTGCCCAGCGGCTGGCGGGCTACCGGGCCAGGGCCGCCCGCGTCGACCCGGCGGCCGACCTGTCGGCGGCCCGGTCGCTGGGCGCCCGGCTCGTCTGTCCCGAGGACCACGAGTGGCCCGGGCAGCTCGACGACCTCGGTGACGCCCGGCCCGTCGGGCTGTGGGTCCGCGGGAAGCCGTCACTGCGGCTGTGGGCGCTCCGGTCGGTGGCCGTGGTCGGGGCCCGGGCCTGCACGGAGTACGGAGCGCATGTCGCCGCGTCGCTCGGTGCCGGGCTCGCGGAGCGCGGCTGGGTGGTGATCTCCGGTGCGGCGTACGGCATCGACGGAGCGGCGCACCGGGGGGCGCTCGCCGCGGGGGGTGCGACGGTCGCCGTCCTCGCCTGCGGGGTCGACCGGGCCTATCCCCCGGGGCACACGGAGCTGCTGCGGCGGATCGCAGAGCAGGGGCTGCTGGTGTCCGAGCCGCCGCCGGGCGCCCATCCGACACGCAGGGGTTTCGTGCTGCGCAATCGCGTCATCGCGGCGCTCGCCCGGGGCACCGTCGTCGTCGAGGCCCGGTACCGCAGCGGCTCGCTCGTGACCGCCCGCCGGGCGCAGCGGCTGGGACGGCTGTCCGCGGGTGTGCCGGGGCCGGTGACCTCGGGGCTCTCCGCCGGGGTGCACGAACTGCTGCGCGGTGAGGCCACAGTGGTCACGGACGCCGCGGAGGTGATCGAACTGGTGGGCGGCATGGGTGAACTCGCCCCCAGCCGGCGCGGCCCGCTGGTCGCCCGTGACCTGCTGGACCCGCCGGCCGCCCGGGTGCTGGAGGCGCTGCCGGCCCGGGGCGGCGCGGACATCCGGCAGCTGGCCCTGGAGGCGGGCACCGGGACCGATGAGACGGTGGCGCGGCTGTACGAGCTGCTGTCGCTCGGTTTCGTCGAGCGTCAGGGCGAGCGCTGGCGGCCGGTCACTCCGCAGGGCGGTTCTTCGGACGTGCCGCGAGGCGGTCCTTGACCTGCTGCGATCGGGTGAAAGGGTTGGTGGCCCCGACCGCACCGGCAGTCTTCGTGCTCCGCTCGCGGCCGGAGGGCCGCGGGACCGCCGTAACCCGGGGGTGCGGTCAGCGGAACGAATCTGCGCATGGGATAACCTCCAGTCTTCGCACAATGCGACTGTCCAGTCACGCTACGCTCACGGGGATCACCAAGCAGACCGACGTTTTCACCCTGACGGCAGAACGGCTCAAGGCGACGAATGCCCCAGCACACCTCCGGGTCTGACCGCGCGACGGTGCCACCCGCCGCCCGCGGCAGCGTGCGCCCCGCCGCTCCCTCCTCGCTCGACGAACTCTGGCGGTCGTACAAGGAAACGGCCGACGAGCGGCTGCGGGAGCAGCTGATCCTGCACTACTCGCCGCTGGTCAAATATGTGGCGGGGCGTGTCAGCGTCGGTCTTCCGCCCAATGTCGAACAGGCCGACTTCGTCTCCTCCGGCGTCTTCGGACTCATCGACGCCATCGAGAAGTTCGACCCCGAGCGGTCGATCAAGTTCGAGACGTACGCGATCACCCGGATCCGGGGAGCCATGATCGACGAACTCCGGGCGCTGGACTGGATTCCGCGGTCCGTGCGGCAGAAGGCCCGTGCGGTCGAGCGGGCGTACGCCACCCTGGAGGCGGCGCTCCGCCGCAGCCCCTCCGAGACGGAGGTCGCCGCGGAGATGGGCATCGAACTGGAGGACCTGCACCAGATTTTCAGCCAGCTCTCCCTGGCCAACGTGGTGGCCCTCGAGGAACTGCTGCACGCGGGCGGCGAGGGCGGCGACCGGCTGAGCCTGATGGACACCCTGGAGGACACCGCTGCCGACGACCCCGTGGAGGTCGCCGAGGACCGCGAACTGCGCCGGCTGCTGGCGCGGGCCATCAACACCCTGCCGGACCGGGAGAAGACCGTCGTCACGCTCTACTACTACGAGGGGCTCACGCTCGCCGAGATCGGCCAGGTCCTCGGCGTCACCGAGAGCCGCGTCAGCCAGATCCACACCAAGTCCGTGCTCCAGCTGCGGGCCAAGCTGGCCGACGCCGGACGTTGAGCCGGACCGTCTCCCGCCCGTCTCCCGCGAGGTGGTCGCCAGCCGCCGCGGGCTCTCCGTACAGTGGGTGGGTGCCAAGGATTCGAGCGGCCTCCGTGGCCGAGCACCGGACCATGCAGCGCGGCGCCCTGCTGGACGCCGCCCGATCCCTGCTGTCCGAAGGGGGAACGGAAGCGCTGACCTTTCCCGCCCTCGCCGAGCGGACGGGGCTCGCGCGCTCGTCCGTGTACGAGTACTTCCGGTCGCGGGCCGCGGTCGTGGAGGAGCTGTGCGCCGTCGACTTCCCGGTCTGGGCATCGGAGGTCGAGGCCGCCATGGCGGCGGCCGGCACACCGGAGGAGCGGATCGAGGCGTACGTGCGGCGACAGCTGGCGCTGGTCGGTGACCGGCGGCACCGGGCCGTCGTGGCGATCTCCGCGGGAGAGCTGGACGCGGGCGCCCGGGAGAAGATCCGCGCCGCCCACGGCGGACTGATCGCACTCGTCGTGGAGGCGCTGGGCGCGCTCGGTCACCGGCAGCCCCGGCTGGCCGCGATGCTGTTGCAGGGAGTCGTCGACGCGGCGGTCCGGCGCATCGAACTCGGCGCCGCGGAGACCCCGGAGGAGATCACCGAGGCCGCCGTGGCCATGGCGCTCAGGGGTGTACGGGGCTGACCCCGGCTGTGCCGGGGCCGGGCTCCGGCACGCCGTGGACCGGCAGCAACCGGGACCGGCCGCCGAGCAGCATCCAGTCCGGCAGCAGGCCGAGCGGGTCGAGATAGTCCTCCCCGCGCAGCAGTCCCCAGTGCAGACAGCCGCCCGCGCAGTGGAACGGTCCGTCCGCGAGCACGCCCACCTCCTCACCCGCCGCCACCCGGTCGCCTTTGGCCACCTGCGCCCGCACCGGCTGGTACGTGATCCGCAGCGGAGGGTCGCCGGTGCCCGTCAGCTCGACGGTCACCACACTGCGGCCCGCGACCTGCCCCGCGAAGGAGACCCGTCCCGCCGCGGCGGCCCGGACCGGGGCGCCGGGCCGCGCGGCCAGATCCACCCCGCGGTGCCCGGCGGCGTACGGGCCGGCCGGTGGCTCCCAGCCCCGCAGGACCGACGGTCTCCCGGCGCGCCCGCTCCGCCCGGGAGCCGTGCTGTCGCCGGTCACCGGCCAGGCGCGGGATCCGGCCGGACCAAGGGCGCCGTCCGGCCGCTCCGGAGTTCCCGGCGCCGGTCCGCGCGCCGCGGCGGGGACGGCCACCGCCGGGGGGACGGCTACGGCCGGGAGCGGCGGGGCGGCGGTGGCGGATTCCGCCGCTCCGGGCCGCGCGAGGCCCGGGAACGGGGGCGCCGCCGCCGGTCGCGGGGGAGTCGCTGTGGCGGGAGCTGTCGCGGGGAGTGGCGCCGGAGGGAGCGCTGTCGACGGCAGGACTGCCGCCACCAGCAGACCCGGCAGCAGCAGGCGCGGCACCGGCCGGCGCCGCAGCAGCAGGCGCGGCAGGAGCAAGCCCCGCAGCAGCCGGCGCGGCAGCAGGAGGCCCTGTGAGAGCACGCTTGACGAGAGCAGGTCCGATGAGAGCCGGTCTGGCACGAGCACGCCCGACGAGAGCCGGCCCGGTGGGGGCAGGTCCGACGGGAGCGGGCCGCCCGGTGGGAACGGGCCAGGCAGGTGCCGGCCCGGCAGGCGCTGTCGCGGCACGCGCCGGCGCGGCAGGGCGCGGCATCTCCGGAAGAGCGAGCGGAGGCGCCGGAGCCGCAGTGGCCCGGCTGTGGGCATCGGGGGTACGGGGCGGCGCCCGTTCGGTGGTTGCATGGCACGACGCTGCCCGACCGGGGCTCCGCCCGGGGGATCATGGTCCGATTCTGTGGACAACCGGCCGGTTGTGGACAACCCCGTCCACGTGGTCCGGGGCGCGGACCCGCTTTCGCCCCTGCCCCCGACATCGTTCACACCCCGGCCATCCGCACCGGTCTGGTCCCGCCCGCCGCGCCTCACCTCCGGCACGTTTCCGCTCCGGCCTCCCCGGCTCCGTTTCGTTCCGGCCGCCCGAGTGCTCCGACCCCGGCTGCGCTTCCGCCGCGGCTCCGCTGCCCCCTCGCCCCGCCCCGACCCCGGCTCCGCTGCCCCCTCGCCCCGCCCCGACCCCGGCTGCGCTTCGGACCCGACGGCGCCCCGACCCCGGCCCCGCCCGGGCCCCCCGAGTCTTCCACCCCACCTCGACCTGCCCCTGACTCCGCCCCCGGCCCCGGCTGCGCCCCGATCCCGATCCCGGCCCCGATCCCGATTCCGATCCCGGCTCCGCCTCGGCTTCGCCCCGGCTCCGCTCCCGTCCTCTCCGGCGCGCCGCTCCCGTGGTCGGTGCCTGCACCAGATCTGCCATCCGCTCCCGCCGTCGGTGCCCGCACCAGACCCGCCGTCCGCTCCAGCCGCCCGCGCCTCGGCGCGCGGCCTCCGCCGTCGTGCGGCGCCTCACCGTCGCCCGGCGTCCGCCGCGCGGCGGACGCCCCATCGACTCTCCCCCCGCCGCCGTCGGCCTCCGCCTCCTCGGCCCCGCCGCCGTCGGCCTTCGCCTCCTCGGCCCCGCCGCCGTCGGCCTTCGC